>JACMOG010000262.1 GCA_014378125.1 Vitreoscilla sp.
GCGCATCCCCTGTGCCCGCGCCATGGCGGCCACGAGTGCGGGCTCGCGCTCAGCCGTCGATGGTGACACGCTCGAGCTCCTCGAAGGTGGTGGCACCGCGGCACACGGCGGCGGTGGCGGCGTCGCGCAGGGGCGTCATGCCGCGGTCGCGCGCGGCCTGCTTCAGCCGGCTCATCGGCGCGCGCGCCACGATCAGGTCCCGCAGTTCGTCGTGGAAGGTGAGCATCTCCACCACCGCGCTGCGACCCTTGTAGCCGGTCTGGCGGCAGTGGCCGCAGCCCTGGCCGCGCGCATACGCGTGGCCCGGGAATGCCTCGATGCCCAGTCGCACCAGCAGGTCGCGCGGCGGCAGGACGGAGACACTGCATTGGGGGCAGTTCATGCGCATCAGGCGCTGTGCCATCACGCCGTTGAGGGCCGAGACCACGCTGTACAGATCCAGGCCCATGTGCATGAAGCGGCCGATCACGTCGAACGCGCTGTTGGCGTGCACGGTGCTGAAGACCAGGTGGCCGGTGAGCGCTGCCTGAACGGCGATCTGCGCGGTCTCGGGGTCGCGGATCTCGCCCACCATCACGCGATCAGGATCGTGGCGAAGCACGGAACGCAGGCCGCGCGCGAAGGTCAGGCCCTTCTTCTCGTTGACCGGGATCTGCACCGTTCCCGCCAGCTGGTATTCGACGGGATCCTCGATCGTGATGATCTTGTCGCTGCCGTTGTTGGTCTCGCTGATGGCCGCATACAGCGTGGTCGTCTTGCCGCTGCCGGTCGGGCCGCACACGAGCAGCAGCCCGTACGGCTGGCGCGCCAGGCGGCGGATCAGGTCCTGCGACTCGGGCGGCAGTCCCAGCGAGGCCAAGGTGAGCTGGCCGCCCTGCGCGATGCGTGCGCGATCCAGCACCCGGATCACGGCGTCCTCACCGAATGCGGTGGGCATGATGGACAGGCGGAAGTCGATCTCGCGGCCGTGCATGCGCAGCTTGAAGCGCCCGTCCTGGGGCAGGCGGCGCTCGCCGATGTCCAGCTCGGCCATCACCTTCAGGCGTGAGACGATCTGCTCGGCCACCACCGCGCCGTCCACGTTGCGCACGTCCACCATCACGCCGTCGATGCGGTAGCGGATGCGCAGCCCCTGCAGCGTGGACTCCAGGTGAACGTCGCTCGCGCCGTCCTGCAGTGCGTCGTACAGCGTCGAATCGAGAAGGCGCACGACCGGGCTGGACTGCTCGCTCAGGTGCAGCGCCGACAGTTCCTCCGCTTCGCTGGCCACCTGCGCGCCCGCGAAGCTGTCGCCGAGCTCGTCGAGCGCGCGAAAGCCGGCGGCGCCGGAATCCAGCCATGCATCGATGGCCGCGGCATCGCATTCGACCCAGCGCACGTTGCGCTGCAGTCGTGATTCCACGCGTTCGAGCAGCATGGCGTCGGAAGCGCGATCGCACAGCAGGGCGTGGGCGCCCAGCGCCGAGCGCGCGAGCAGGGCACGCCAACGCTGGGCCTCGGCCTGGGGCCACTGCTCGAAATGCAGCGACCATGGGCCTTCGTGCGCCGGAAGCCAGTCGCCCGGTGCACCCCCGTTCCCGGGCGCGGCGTGCGCATCGGCAGTGACGTCGAGCGGAACGGCGCTCATTGCACCTGCTCCACCAACTGGAAGATGGGCATGTACATCAACACCACGATGCCGCCGATGAGGACCCCCATCACCAGCATCAGCAGCGGATTGACGAGATGCGTGATGAGCTCGGTCAAGCGCGAGAGCTCTTCGTCGTGGAACTCGGCGGCCTGCCGCAGCATGGCGGCCAGGTTGCCGCTGCGCTCGCCGACGCGCAGCATGCGCAGTGACACCGGGGTCGTCAGGCCGGCGCGTTGCAGGGCGGCGGACAGCCGCTCGCCGCGACCGACGTCGGTGATGGCCTGGTTCAGCGCCGCCCGCAGCCGCAGCGAGATCACGCCATGCGCCGTGCGGAGCGCCGCGACGGCCGGCACGCCGGCGCCCAGCAGCATGCTGGCGGTGCGATAGAACTGCGCCAGCGCGAGCACGTGCAGCTTCGGCCCCAGCAGCGGCGCCTCCCACAGGCGTGCAGTGGCCCAGGCCCGCACGCGCGGCTGGCGCCACACGAACACCGGCGCGGCCAGCAGCAGCAACGCGCTCGCCGCGGTCGCCCAGGGGTGCTCGCCGCCGATGTGGCCGATGGCCACCAACAGCTGCGAGCTGGGCGGCAACGTGCCGCCGACGCCCTCGAGGATGCCGGCGAAGCGCGGAACCACGAAGAGCAGCAGGAACACGATCACCGCGACGCCGGCCACGATGAGCGTGAGAGGGTAGATGCTCGCGCTCACCAGCTTGCTGCGCAGCGTATCCACCCATGCGAGGTAGGCCGCGTGCTCGCGCAAGGCCTGCTCGAGCTGGCCGGTGCGCTCGCTCGATTGCACGACCGCCACGTACAGTGCGTCGAAGCACCCGGGTTGCGAGCGCAGAGCGACGGACAGCGGCTGGCCGCCTCGCAGGTCGGCGATGACGCCGTCGAGCGCGCGAGCGACCGCCCCCACGGCCTCCTTCTCGCGCAAGGTCTCCAGCCCTTCGAGCAAGGGAATGCCCGCGGCCAGCAGGACGGCCAGCTCCTGGCTGAACAGCCGCAGCGGGAAGCGCTTGCGCGAGATCGCGGAGTCGTTCACCGCCTCGGGCGCATCCTGCAGTTCGACCGAAAGAACTTGGCGCGGCTCCACGCGCGCCGCGCCGACGGCCGCCTGAGCGTCTGGCGCATCTACCCGCGTGCGCGAGGCGCCCGTGCGCGGGTGCACGAAGTGGACGACGTAGGCAGGCATCGCTGGATCCGGCTTCACCAGCTTGTGATGTCGGCGTCGTCGCCGGTGCCACCGGCACGACCGTCGTGGCCGAAGGAAAGCAGGTCGTAGTCGCCGTGTTCGCCCGGGGACGTGTAGCGGTACTCGTTGCCCCACGGGTCCTTCGGGATGGCCTTCGCGAGGTAGGGCCCCGACCACTTCGTCTCGCCAGCGGGCGCCGCGACGAGCGCGACCAGCCCCTGCTCCGTGCCGGGATAGTGGCCGGTGTCGACGCGGTATTGGTCCAGCGCCTTTCCGAAGCCGTCGATCTGCGCCCGGGTGACCTTCACCTCGGATTTGCCGATCTGCCCGAACAGCTTGGGACCGACGTAGCCCGCGAGCAGTCCGATGATGACCATGACGACCAGCAGCTCCAGCAATGTGAAGCCGGTCTGCCGCGTGCGCCGGCGCATCGCGCTACCCGCTCCAATCGATGCCATTTCAGCGCTTCCACAGAGTCCAGACGGCGCGATAGTAGGTGCGCCATATGACCCCGTGGTGAATGGCTGGACCATGACGCCGCATGGTCCGTTCGGCATATGGCATGGCGCAACCGCACCCGCTGGTGCGTCACGTGCAACGACGACGATCGGCTCGGCTCCGTTGGTGTCGGTAGGTCGTCGACGCAAACGGCCATCGCTCACAACATCGAATTCCGAAGCCATGATCAACAGCATTTCCACCCGCGCGCGCGACGCCTTCCTGACCCTGGCCATGGCTGGCGCGTCGCTCACCGGCTGCGGTGGGGGTGGCGGTTCCGGCGCGAGTCCTCAACAAGCCGGCGGGGACACGCCCACCGTCAGCACCGCTGCCGTCGGCGCGCCGATGTACGGCCAGACGCTGGTGCTGACGCTCTCGGGCAGCAACCTGGACCAGGGCATCGCCGTGTCGGCCACTGGCTGCGACGGCGTCACCATCGACACCGCGTCGTCCGGGCCGTCCGCTGCACGCTACAGCTGCAGCGTGTCGGCGATGGGTGCCGGCGCGTTCACGATCCAGCGCACCAACGGGGGAGCGGTGCTCGCTTTGGCGGCCTTCACCGTGCCGGCGCCGCAGGTCACCATGGCCTTCGACAATCACGCGGGCGTGGCCGGATCCATCGTCGTCACGCTGGCGCCTGACAAGACGCCGATCACGGTGAACAACTTCCTGTCCTACGTCCACAGCGGGTTCTATGTGGGCACCTTGTTCCACCTCGTCTCGCCGGGCTTCTCGGTGCAGGGCGGGGGGTATGTCGCGCCGTTCGACAGCGTCACGCAGACGCTCAAGCCCACTGGCGCACCGATCCCGCTGGAGGTGGGCAAGGGCCTGAGCAACACGCAGTGGTCGATCTCGATGGCGCGGACGAAGGATCCCGACACGGCGTCGGCCACCACGCAGTTCTTCATCAACCTGGCGGACAACAGTGTCCCCCTCGACCCGGGCATCACGAGCGGCTACGCCGTGTTCGGCTCGGTCACCGGCGGCACCGCGGACGTGATGGCCATCGCTGGCGCGCCATGCGTCTCCATTCCGCTCGTCCTGTCGTCGGTCTTTTGCGTGCCGACGCCCAACATCGTCATCTGGTCGGCGGCGCAGACGCGCTGACGCGATGCCGGGCGTGCAGCCCGTGCGTCATCAACCTGTCATCCGCCGAGACCACGCTCGGCCGCTACTGGCCGGCGAATGGTTCGTCGAACTGGGTCCCGAGATCCTCAGGGTGTTCCGCGACACCGAGGGCATCGACCACGTGGCCGACGTGAACGTCGTCGATTTCCTCGAAGGCCTGGCCACCCGGACGATCGTATTCGTGTCCTGGGGCTGAGCGTCAGCCAGTCAGGGCGGCAGCAGCAGACATCGTACCCAGCGGCGTGCGTCATCCTCTGCCTGGTACGCGCGAAGAAACGCCTCGGCAGGCGAGCGGACGTCGTCGAAACGCAGCCCGCAGAGCCAGCCCGCGGTGGTCGCCTCGCGTGTCCACATGCGCGTGACGCGGCCTCCGAACCGGGTGACCGCCTCGTCCTCCCCCAGCAGCAACTGGATCTCGTAAGCGGGGCGGTGCGGCGGGTCGTCGCTCGCGGTAAGCACCTGGAGTCCGCCTTCGCCGAGGTTCATCACCAGGCCGGCGCTGGCGTGCGCGGCATCGGCCGGCTTGAACACCCAGACGGGCACGTGCTCCTGCAGCACGGGCACGCGAAAGAATTCGACGCGGCGATGTTGGCGGTGATCCGGTGAAGAGGTGAACACGGGGCATTCGATCGTCGGTACGGACAGGCCAGCATAGCGGTGTTTGCGGCATCCTGGTACGCGCCGTCGTGGCGCCCACTCGACAGTTGGATGCGAGCCCGACCTGGGCACCGGAATACGGCGATGGCTGGCGAATCACGGCGGAAGATCTGCGCAGCATCGTCGCCTGCCTGCTTTCCGGACTACAGGGACGATGCCGGGGGTTCATGGGCCGGTAACTGCCGGAGAGCATCGTCAACCGGTCGCGCCAACAGGGTGTTTCGAATGATGGGATCGACGCGAGCGTCGGCACCGGATTCGGAACGTCGCGGATTCCCGCAGGCGCATCGCATCCAGGTTCGACCATGAAAATAGCTGAGTTTCGTTCGAGGGTCCTGGCAGGAGCCTTGTTGCTCGTCGCCGGGGGCGCATCGGCCGCCACATTCACCAATGTCCCGAGCGGCGCTACCACCGGCTTGCCGTTCGCCTACTTCGGCAACGGTGCGAATCCCAGCGGCGATTCGCCGGCCGTCGGTGAGGTGATCTTGCTGACATCGGAACAGATGCTCGCGTCCTTCAGCTTCTATGCGGTCGGCAACCTGTCACAGTCCTTGCAATTGAACGTGGCGCAGTGGAATCCGGATACGAATGCCAAGAACCAGGCGGTCAACGGCATCGGCTCTGTCTTGCTGACAACGATCGGCGCGCCGTCGGAGAGCTTCAATGCCGCTACGGGCGTCACGACCATCGAGTTCGACCACCTCGCGCTCGACCTGAGATCGGATACCAAGTATGTCGTCTTCCTGACCAGCGCCGACCCGGCGGCCACCGGCATCCAGTTGTCGCGAACCCAGACGTCCGCGGACGTGTCGGGCTTCGGTGTCGGCAACGCTTTTCTCAGCACGGTTCCAGGCACCGGCTGGCAACTTTCATTCAATGGAAACGGATTCCTGAGCATGCAGTACACCGCGGTCGTGGCGGCGGTTCCGGAGCCCGGATCGTGGGCCATGCTGATGGCCGGTTTTGGCCTGGTGGGTACCTTGGTCAAGCGTCTTCGGGCCAACGCGGCCTGAGCACTAACCCCGGCGATCAGAGTGATGCCCCGCGTGCCATCACGCGCGGCATCAGGACTTCCTGACTCACACCGTTTCTACCGCCAGACCTCGATGAGAGAGCTTCGCCTTGTGCTTGGCCGAGGCGGCCGCTGACGCGACCTGCTCCGGCCGCGTGTACTTGCCGGCGCGGATCGGAACCGCACCGATCGAGAGTGTCGTGAACTTGAAGAAGCGCATCACGCCATGCCGGTCCTCCGCTTCGATGCCCCCGCGGCCGAGGGCCTCCTCGTCGAACAGCGTGATGGCCTTCTCGTCGAAGCTCGCCACGATTTTCTCGCAGCGTTCCAGCCAATCGTCGCTCTGGAACAGCACGATGAAGTCGTCGCCGCCGACGTGTCCGATGAAGTCGCGTCGCGGGTCGCAATGGGAGGCCAGCGTGCGTGCGACCAGCCGGATCATCTCGTCGCCGCGCCAGTATCCGTAGAGATCGTTGTACGGCTTGAAGTCATTGAGATCCGCATAGCACGCGACGAACTCGCTGCCTGCAGCCAGCAACCTCTGGATATGTTCGGTGATGGGAATGTTGCCGGGGAGGAATGTGAGCGGGTTGGCGTGGCGGGCGGCCTCGATGCGTACTTCGGTGACCACGCGCACAAGTTGCTCGCCGGTGCCAAGCCCAAGGTAGCGGCCGCCTTCGGTGACGATGAAACCTTCGGTGAGGTAACGCTGGTCCGACGACGTCAGCACGGCCGTCATGGCGTCCAGGCCGGTGTGCTTGTCGAGGATCAGAGGCGTGGTGTTGGCGAATTCGATGCCCGGCCTGCGCCCGTACAGCTCTTTGAAATAAGGGGTCGCGTAGCTGTCCATGAAGCTCTGGCGTTGTATCAGGCCGACGGGCACGCCGTGCTTGACCAGCGCGGCCGCACGCCGCGTCGAGTCCTCTGCAAAGAACCGGGCGAGGTCGTCGATCGAGGTCTCCGGCGCCAGCGGGGGCACCTGGACGGCGAGTCGGGCCACCGTGAAATCAGCACCCGCCGCCCGCGTGATTTCCGGGAGCACGGCGATCTCGGAACTGTCGATGATGATGGCCGCCTCACGCAGGATCTTTCCTGCGGGTTCGCGCTGCGGTCGACCGAGAAAGTAGCCCTGTCCGAGCTCGATACCGAGGTCACGGACGATACGCAACTCGTCCTGCGTTTCGATCCCTTCCGCCACGAGTGTCGTTCCGAAAGTTTCGGCGAATCTTGCGAGGCCTTTCAGCGTCTGCACCTTGATGGCTTGATGCGGCAGGTCGCGAACGAAGTATTTGTCGATCTTGACGACCTCTGGCCGCAACTCCGCCCAGAGACGCAGGCTGGAACGACCATCGCCGAAATCGTCGAGCGCAAAGCGCAGTCCCTGGGCACGGAGGGCGGCGGCGACCTCGATCAAGCGGGGGATATCCGAGACGTGTTCGTGCTCCGTCACTTCGATGACGAGGGCCGAGGGCGGCATCGAAACGGTCTGCAGCGCTCGCATGACGCCTGCGACCGACAGTCGATCGACCATCTCGATGATCGCGAACGCGCTGAGGTTCATGAAGAGCCTCTTGTCGTGCGCATGGCTGACCCACGAACGGATTCCCTCGTCGAGGCACGCCTGCTCCAGCGTGACCGTGATCTGCTCCGAACGAGCGGCTTTGAACAACTCGTCGGGAGAGTGCAAGGCGGATTCGGCGGGCAGTCGAATGAGGCTCTCATGCGCGACCACGTTTCCGGTCCGCAACTCCACGATGGGCTGGTAATGTGCGCGAAGAAGGCCTGACGACAGGACCTCGGCGGCCGTGCGAAGCATCTGTAAGGTCACTTCAGGAGGTTGCTCATCAGTCTTGCACCGATCGACTCGCCCGACTGGCCAGACACCTTCGAGATCTCCGCGTACGCGCTGGCCTGAACCTTTTCCGGCAGAGGCACGAACTTGGCCTGTCGTGCGAGCGCATCGCCATTGAGACAGGCCCACGTGATGAACAGCAGTGCACGTTCTGTGCGCTCGCTGTTCGTTGCGACGCGGGGCACCGCGATGTAGGTTCCCATCGTGATGGGCCACGACTTCGCGCCGGCCAGGTCATTGAGTTCCGTCGAGAAGTCGCCCGTCGAATACCGGGTGCTGTGCACCACGGCTTGATGGAATGTCTCGGTGTTCGCCTGCACGAAGGCACCTTCGGCGTTCTTCATCGAGACGGCGGAAAGTCCGTCGTCCACCATGTAGTTGTAGTCGATGTAGCCGATCGAATCGGGCGTCTGCTGCACCGCCTTTGCGATCGCTGCGTTGCCCTTCACCGCGATGGCGCCCACCGGCCAGCTAAAGTGGTTTGCCACGCCGTAACGCTGCTTCCATCCGGCATGCACGTGGCTGAGGTAGTCGGAGAAATGATAGGTGGTGCCCGACCCGTCGGCCCGGACGATCAGGTGTATCGGGCGGGACGGCAGCTTCAGGCCCGGGTTCACCACCGGAACGACGCCCGTGATGACCGTCGGAAACATGACGAGGCCGTTTTTCTTCAGATCGGCACCGCTCGCGATGATGTCCGAGGCGCCGAAGTCGACGTCGCGCCTGTTGATCCTGGCCATGCCCGCACCCGAGCCGATGGGGTCATATCTCAGTTCGTCGGAGTGGGTCTTCGCGTATTCGTCGGCCCACACCTTGCAGACCGGCGCCGCCGCTGAGGAACCGGCACCCGTGATGCCGCTCGCCGCGCGCACGGCGTGGGCGGACAGCAGGGCGGCCGCCGCGACGGTGATGATTCGAAGGGAGCCGCGCAAGGGGCGTGTCATGTCGGGGACATTGAACGTGAAGCCAAGGATGAGTTGAAGCATGCGAATGAGCGTCGATGTCTGGTGGGGCGGTAGTCGCGTGGGCTGGATCAGCTCCGGTCGCCGAAAGACACGATGCCGCGCAGACACTTCGCAACAGCCCGAAATAGACCAGTGTCGGAGCGGCGCGATACCTCCGTGTGACCGTCGTGTGTCGCCACGGCCTAGCTGTGAACTATTGCCGCAACCTCATCGGTATTGCCACCACCCAGGTCTCTCGCGGCGGCGGTCGAGAGCCAGGCAACACAGGGCGACCGACCTGGTTTTGATATAAACTGTATATACCGTTGTATCGAAAGGACCATGATGGCCAATACCCCGAGCACCTTGCGTGGCCGAGGCCGTGGCGGTCGTCGTCGAGTCCGTCGTCGCCATCCCGCTGAAGGCATCCAAGGCGCACAAGAACAAGCTCGTGCGCGACAGCTTCACGATGCCCAAGGACGAGTACCAGGTTCTCGATGCGCTCAAACACCGCGCGCAGGACCTTGAGAGGCACGTCCGCAAGAGCGAGTTGTTGCGCGCGGGCGTCCAGGCGCTTGCCGCGATGAGTGATCGTGCGTTTCTCAAGGCCATCGGGAGTGTTTCCACGCTGAAGACCGGCCGCCCGAAGGCCGAATGAGTTCGCCTTGCAACATGGGGAAGAACTTGTTCTCCTTGGGCATCGGCTTGCGCAGCCAATTGGCCATGGGTCGTCCAGTCGTCGACAAGACGAATGGCATTTGGCGTGGGGCGAATGACCGATCGGTGACCAGCGTCCATGCGGAGCACGAAATCTCGCGTCGAGTACGAGTGACGCGACGAATGTCGCTGTCGAGTCATGCCACGGACTCACCAGCTGCCTAAAGTGGCCGCATGACTGCTCACGAAGACCGTTTCCAGACGAAGGCGCTTCTGAAGCAGCTCGATGAGTTGATCGCTTCGCTGCGAGACGAGGCGCAGACGCAGCGCCACGCGTGGCCGGAGGTGCAGGAAAGCTTCGAGGCCAGCGCCATGAATCTCGCGGCATGGCTCGCACTGCGAAGACGCGATCTGAGGCCGCTGCAGCAATCGCTGATGACACTCGGGCTCTCGTCGCTTGGCCACCTTGAGGGCCGTGTCCTCGAGGCGCTGGCGGCCGTGCGCGCTTCGCTGGCGGTCATCGCGCATGAGCCGTCCAGCGCGCGTCCTTCCGTCGACGAGTTCTTCGCCGGGCAGGAGCGCCTTCGCCTGCGCACGGAGCGCATGTTTGGCGAGGCCCATCCGATGCGGCCCGTTGCGGTGATGGTCACTTGTCCGAGCGAGTCCGCGGACGACCCTGATTTCTTTGCGAAGTTGGCGCAGCGCGGCGTGGAGGCGATAAGGATCAATTGCGCCCACGACGATCGCGACGCCTGGGGGCGGATGATCGAGCGCGCCCGCGCTGCCGGCACCGCGCACGGTCGTCCGATGCGCGTGTTCATGGATCTTGCCGGCCCCAAGATCAGAACCGGAAAAGTGTCCACCAAGGCCGGGCACCGAGTCGAGCGTGGCGACCACATCGCGATCGCATTCGAACGCTCACTGAAGGATGCCAAGAGCGACTTCGGGGAGCCTGCGCTCGAATGCACGCTCGATGCCGCGCTGCAGTCGGCCGACGCCGGGCATCGCATCTTCTACGACGACGGAAAGCTTGGGATGGTGGTGATTCGCGTCACGCACTGGGGCCTGGTGGCGAAGGTCGAGACCTGCGCCGACAAAGGCGTGAAGCTGAAGCCTGAGAAAGGCCTGAACTTTCCCGATACCGATTTCTCTGTCGATGCATTGACGCCGAAGGACCTGGACGACCTCGACTTCGTGGCATCGCATGCCGACGCCATCGAATATTCGTTCGTGCAGTCCGCCGCCGACGTCCTTCAGCTGCAAAGGGCGCTGGCGAGCCGACGAGACGACTGGAGCAGCCTGGGGCTGGTTCTGAAGATCGAGACGGCGCGTGCGGTCGCACATCTCCCGGAGATCCTGGTGCAGGCCGCCGCGGCGCAGCCGACCGCCATCATGATCGCGCGAGGAGATCTCGCCGTCGAGATCGGATTCAACCGCATGGCCGAGATGCAGGAGGAGATGCTTTGGCTCGCGGAAGCGGCGCAGGTACCCGCCATCTGGGCGACGCAGGTGCTCGAACAGCTCGTGAGCAGCGGAACACCGTCACGAGGCGAGATGACGGACGCGGCAATGGCGGCGCGAGCCGAATGCGTCATGTTGAACAAGGGCCCGCATCTATGCGAAGGCATTGACACGCTTGACGGGTTGCTTGAGCGCATGAGCGACCACCAGCACAAGAAAACCCCGGAGCTGCGCCAACTCAAGAGTTGGAGCGCCTGAGTTCTCAACGACTCTCTCGGACGTTGCAGCGCTGACTGCTGCCTCGGGCATCAGTCCAGTATCGACGCCAACCTCGCTTCGAGCAGTGCTTCCGCCGACCCCGGCAGCCGACGGCCATCACGGTCGACGCATGTCTTCATCAGCGCCCCAGCGAGGAATTGAGCACGGCGGCGAGGCGATACCCCGTCCGCAGCAGTTGGTCTGCTGTGACCGCCGTCGCGTTCTTGGTGTACTGCGCGCTCAGGGCGTAGACGGTCTTGCCGTTGGTCACCGTCGGCGTCGGCAACGGGCCGTAGACGTAGTTCTGGGCCAAGGCATAAGACTCCAATGCCCAATTGCCCGGATCCGCAGGGCCCAACCAGCGCGCCGCCTCGATCGGCGTGGGCTTGCGCAGCGCGTTGGCGACACTTTGCGCGTCCAGATTGGGAGCGCCGGCCGTCGCCGTCTCGTCGTTGCCGCCGCGGTCAAGGTTGTCCGAGGCATGCAATGGTTGGTGCAGGTCACCGACGACGTGCATCAGGAATTTCAATGCGAGCAGTTTCTCGGCGTCGGGCGTCGACCTGGTCGTCAATTCAGCTTCGAACTGCTCGATCTTGTTGACCACGCGATCCGGATCGGGCCCGTCGGAAGAGACCGTGCCGGGAGTCAGTTCAGGAAAGGCGAAGCAGGCGACCTGAAGCGACCCGCCGCGCGGTTCGATATCCACGAAGTGCCAGGCGTAGGAGTGGATCTGGTTCGGCAGCGCGCCCGTGGTCGTCCGGGATGTCCGGTAGTAGTCGGCCCAGGTGGCCTGGCGCGCCCAGCTGTCGGACGTCATGCCGCCATCGCGCATCTTGAATGAGCTCAAGACCGCCAACGTGGCGGTGCCCGAGGCAGCGGGCTACTACAAAGTGATACCCGGCATGCACCATGCGGCCACGGGCGCCACCAACCTGCACGTACACGGCTTCGCTGTCCCGCCTGTGGCACCGCAGGACGACGTGATCACGGTCTGCACCGATCCGGCTGTCGGCCCCGCCGCCTGCGGCCAGCGGGAGTTCACCTACCGCTACCGGATTCCTGCGGCCATGCCCGAGGGCTTGTACTGGTACCACCCGCACGTGCACGGCGAAGTGCAGGCGCAGATGCTCATGGGCCTCACCGGTGCGATCGTCGTCGAAGGCCCGGCCCACGATGCGCGGCGTGCCTCCGGCATCGTCGAGCGCGTGCTGGTGGTGCGCCAGACGCAGGACCAGGACGCCGGCAACACTCCCGCGGCGTCGATGATCGCGGCGCCGTCCGGCGCGCCCGCGCCGGGCCCGCGCCAGGTCGTCGCCGGCACGGTCGATACCGCCCACGAGCTGCTGTGCACCTCGAACGCCGGCATCGACCAGGTCAGCCTCAACGGCACGCCCGTGCCCGTCGGCGACGCGCCCGATGCGGCGCTCGCGCGCCTGGAGATCGCCGCCGGAACGCGGCAGTACTGGCAACTGCTGAACGCGGCCACCGATGCCTTCCTGAGCCTGTCGCTCGGCGACGAGCAGGGCGGTGCGTTGCCGCTGCAGGTGGTCGCCCGCGACGGCAGCGCGTTGTCGGACGATGCCGGCCATCGTTTGCAGCCGGCACCCACCATCGAGGCGCAGGCCGTGCCGCCCGGCGGACGCATCGAGTTCTATGTGGCGGCGCCGCCTCCTGGCGTGAAAGCCTGGCTGGTCACGCACGCGATCGACACGGGGTGCGCCGGCGATCGACTGCCCGAACGGCGGCTGGCGCTGGTGGTTGCCGGAGCCTCGATGGGCCAGGCGGCGTCCGCCAGCGCCGCGCCCGTCACACCTCGCGCCGCAGCGCCCAACCTGTTCTCCGGCGTCCTGGCCCGCAAGGTTGATCGCCGCCGCGTGATCGCGATGGCGGAATACCCCCGTCCTGGGACGGACGACCAGACCGACTTCTACATCTTCGAACGCAAGCCCGGTGCCGTGCTGCGCACCTACATGATGGGCGACGCGCCCACGCTCATCGTGAAGGCAGGCACCACCGAGGAATGGGTCATCGAGAACTGGACGAACGAGCTGCACACGTTTCACATCCACCAGTTGCATTTCCGCGTGCTGGACGTCGACGGAAAAGTCTCCGCGGCGCCAGAGCTGCTCGACGTCGCGGAGGTGCCCTATGCGACCGCGACGGGCTATCGCAGCAAGGAGGGCCCGGTGCGACCGGGCCGCCTGCGCATCCGCATGAGCTTTCCGGCAGACCTGGCGGGCGACATTCCCTTCCATTGCCACCTGGTCGATCACGAGGACAACGGGATGATGGCCGTCTTGCGCGTGGTCGGCACCAGCGGGGTCCCGGCGGCCACGCCGCGCGCTGCAAAACGCTGAGGTGGGACGAACGGCAACTATCTCAACGAGAGCACGATCCTCGCGCTTGCCCGCGCTTCCGGTTTCAGCACCGCGACCGTCGGCAAGCGTGGGCCGGCGCTGATCATGGATCACACCGATCGCGGGCAGACTTCGGTCGTGATCGACGACTCCACCGGCAAGCCTGCCGGCGTGCCGCTGCTGCCCGCCATCCAGGACGCGCTCAAGGCCGCAGGACTCGGGATCGAAACGCCGACGCGCGGCGCCAACGGCGCCTCCGGCTCGGCGTCGGCGCCTGGAACGCTGGTGGCGAACGTCAGCCAGCAAGCCGTTCCTCATGGTGTTCTGGTCGCGCGATCCGGACGGCACCCAACACAACCAGGGCGATAGCCATCTGAGGCTGACGCCTGGCATCAACGGGCCGACCTCGCTGGCTGCAGTCCGCAACGTGGACAACAACCTGGCGGCGCTGCTGTCGTCGTTGAAGTCGCTCGGCCTAGCCGAGACGACCGACGTCATCGTCACGTCGGATCATGGCTTCTCGACGATCTCCAAGGCGAGCACGACGAGTCCTGCCGCGAAGGCCAGCTACGCCGATGTGCCTGCGGGTCTCCTGCCACCCGGCTTTCTTGCGCCCGACCTGGCGGATGCTCTCCAACTTCCGCTCTTCGATCCCGACCGGGCAAACGTGGTCGTGGCCAGCGGTGCACACGCCGCGTCCGGCAACGGCTTGATCGGCAACGACTCGGCCAATCCCAGCGTCGTCATCGCTGCAAACGGTGGCTCCGACCTCGTCTATCTGCCTGGCGAAGACCGGATGGCGATGGCCCCCAAGGTCGTCAGTGCGCTGCTGGCACAGGACTACGTCAGCGGCGTCTTCGTCGACGATTCGCTCGGGCCCATCCCGGGCACGCTGCCGCTCTCGTCGATCAACCTCAGCGGCTCGGCTCGGCTGCGACTCCGATGCCTGCGATCGTCGTCAATTTCAAATCGTTCCACGTCAACGGCACGGAGTGCCCGACGTGGCTGACTTGCGTGGCGGAGATCGCGGACAGCACGCTGCAGCAAGGGCAGGGAATGCACGGCAGCTTCAGCCGTGCGGATACCTTCAACTTCACCGCCGCCATCGGACCGTCGTTCAAGCGGGGCTATGTTGATCGCATGCCCGTGAGCGATGCGGACGTGGGACAGACCATCGCCAGATTGATGCATTTGCCGATCGCCGAGAGCGCGAAGGGAAAGCTTATTGGACGTGTCCTGGACGAGGCCTTCGTCGGTGGTCGTGAAGTCGCAGCAACGCATGGCAAGCTGGTTTCCACCCCGGGCACGAACGGTCTGCAGACGATTCCGCATGGTCGCCGCCACAAATGGCTGCGGAGCGTCTCGGCTGATCAAGCACACCCTGAGATCGTCCGGGACGAAAAGTCTTACGAATCAATCACTTGGAGCAAGGTCTCTGAAGTCCTGAGACCCCCCGAAACCTCACTCCACGTTCTGCACCTGCTCACGCATCTGCTCGATCAACACCTTCATCTCGACGGAAACGCCGGTCAGCTCCAGCGCCGCCGACTTCGACCCCAGCGTGTTGGCCTCGCGGTGCAGTTCCTGGATGAGAAAGTCAAGCCGCTTGCCCAGCTCGCCGCCGGCCTTGAGCAGGCGGGCGATCTCCTCGAGGTGGGCGCGCAGGCGCGACAGTTCCTCGGCCACGTCGATGCGCAGCGCGAAGGTGGCGGCCTCGTTCATCGCGCGTTCGCGCAGGGCGTCGGTGGGGATGCTGCCGGCCGAAGAGGTGGCCTCGTGGCCGCCGGTGGCCTTCAGGGCCTCGGCCCAGCGCTCCAGGAAGCGTTGCTGCTGGCGCTCGACCACGGCCGGCACCATCGGCTCGGCCTGGGCCGCGAGCTCGCGCAGGCGCACGATGCGTTCCATCAGGATGCCCACCAGCTTGTCGCCTTCGCGGGCGCGGGCCTCGCGGAGGGCGGCGACGGCGCGCTTGCCGGCGTCCACCAGGGCCTCGTCGACCCGGCCGCCGGTGGCTGCGGGCGCCGAACGGCACCAATGCAGGACTTCGTTCACGCTCAGCGGCTGTGCCGAGGTCATCCGGGCCGTGACAGTGCCTTCCAGGCGTGACAATCGGTCGAGCTGGTCCAGCGTGGGTTGGGGCCAGTCGTCGCCGCTGCCTTTGGCCGCGCTGACGCGCACGTCGACCTTGCCGCGCCGGCATCCGGCCGTGATCAGGTCGCGCAATGCCCCCTCGTGCTGGCGCAGTTCGTCGGGCATGCGGAACGAGATGTCGAGAAACCGGCTGTTCACCGATCGAAGTTCGACGGTGACCGCCGCGGATTCCGTGGCGGCCGTGCCCTCGGAGGAGGCGGGGGAAGGTGCGGTCGCCGAGGCGCTGCCGAAGCCGGTCATGCTGTAAACTGCCATGTCGCGAGTGCCAGGTTGCAAAAAGAGATTATGTCAAAGCCAAAACCCGCACCGCTTCCTTCGGGAACCGTGGTCGGCGGCTACCAGATCGTCAAGAAGATCGCCGCAGGCGGTTTCGGCATCGTTTACCTGGCCGAAGATGAAACACGCCATCTCGTCGCGCTGAAGGAATATCTTCCCGCCTCGCTGGCCGATCGGTCGCCAGGTGAGTTGATTCCGCGCGTGAAGCCGGAAAAGCAGCCACTGTACCGCCTGGGCCTGAAGAGTTTCTTCGAGGAGGGGCGTTCGCTTGCGCAGATTTCGCATGCGAGCGTGGTCTCGGTGCTGAATTTCTTCCGCGAGAACGAAACCGTCTACATGGTGATGAATTACCTGCAGGGCGACACCATGCAGGATTTCATCGTCACCGCGCGCGATCTCAAGCGCGAAAAGGTATTGCGCGAATCCACCATCCGTTCGTTGTTCGACGAGATCCTGCGCGGGCTGCGAATCGTGCACCAGCACAAGATGCTGCACCTGGACATCAAGCCAGCCAATATTTTTATCACTGATGACAACCGGGCGGTGTTGATTGACTTCGGCGCTGCGCGCGAGGTGCTGAGCAAGGAAGGCAACTTTATTCGCCCCATGTACAC
>JACMOG010000021.1 GCA_014378125.1 Vitreoscilla sp.
CACTTCAGCCCGTACAGGGCGAGCAGCTTCTGGTTCATGAGGGGTCCTTCGGTGGCGCGGTGGGCGACGGGTTGGCGGGCGTTGGCGTTGGAAGGAAGGCCGGCGGCAAGCCCGTCGCCGCGTGCTCGGCCAGAAGGTGGCGCATCAGCGGCGCCATGGTGGTGGCAGGCAGTGGCGACAGATCGGGCCCCAGGCGGTCCAGGCGCCGGCGTTGGCCATCGGCATTGGCCGACTTGTCCAGCGGGCGTACGGCGCACAGCAGCCCGCCGCTGCGGACATCGACGAGATCGACGCGCGACAGGTCCCAGCGCGCGTAGCGCAGATGGCACTCCTGCAGGTGGCGGAACCTGCTGGGAATCTCGTAGCGGCGGCCCTCCAGACTCACCGTGCCGTCGCTGCGCCGCAGGCGACGCCGGACCTCGATGCGGAACGCCTCACGCAAGGCATCGCTGCCAGGCGCGGGGCGACTCACACTGGGGCCTGCCAGGTAGCGCGCCAGCGGCGTGGTGTCGAACTCCGAATGCACCGAGCGGTGGTACTCCTGCTCGACCCAGGCCTGCGTGGTCAGGTTGAGCAGGTCCAGGCTGAGCTGCGCCACGCCCTCGAGCATCGCCATCAGGCGCGACTCGACGCGGGCCCAGAAGACCTCCTGCTTGGCGTTCTGGTACGGCGAATAGGGCAGCGTGGTCTGGTGCAGGATGCCCAGCCGCGCCAGGCCCGTGGTGGTCTCGGCTGCGAGCATGGCCGCGCCGTTGTCGGTCATCAGGGCGCGAGGCAATCCGCGCCTCATCAGCGCCTGGGACAGCGCGTGCACCAGACTCTGTGCGGACTCATCGAGGTACCACTGCAGGTGGCACACCACGCGCGAACGGTCGTCCATGACACACATCAGCATCGGCTTGACCCATTCCCCCTTGCGCGTGGGCACCTTGCGCGAGCCATGGTGGAAATCCAAATGCCAGAGTGCCGAAACGTGATCCATCTCGAAGCTGCGCACCTCCAGGTGTTCGAGCCGGTCACGGGCCGCCACCGCCCCGTCGGTCGCGCGCCGTGGAGCACGCTGGCGCACCATGCCGCGAGCCTTGCAGAAGCGGCGCACCGTGGGGTACGACGGCAACGCCGTGCCGGCCAAGGCCACCTTGAGGTTGTCGTAGTGCAACTGGATGGTCCAGCCCGGATGTTCTCGGTACTGGTTGATCAGCGCGCCTTCAGCCTGGGCCGACAGGCTGGGGAAGCGCCCGGCGCGTGTGCGCAGCCGGTCCGTGAGCGCGGCCACCGGATCGCGGGCACGGCGGGCGTTGTAGTACCAACGCTGCAGGGTGGACAGACCAAAGCGCACGTCCAGGCCGGTGGCGGGATCACGCCAGGGCTTGGCGGCCAGCGCGCGCAGCGCACCGAGCACGTCGCCCTTGGGCAGCGGCGAGGCGAACAACGCGCCAATGATCGAAAAACGCAAGCGCGCCTGCACATCACGCTTGGAGGGGTCGTGGTTCGGACTCAAATGAGCATCCCCAAAAGGTGCCACCACACGATGCAGTGGCTATGGAAGCGCAAGGCTACGCAGCCTCGCCGGCTCTGACCATCGCCATCCTCTGCGGGTGTCGTTCGACCCTCACGCTGCGTGATCAACGCAAGCACTGGCGCCGAGTTCGGCAACACGAACCGTCAGCGGCCGCAGGAAGCGAAGAAGGCCGCTCAGGCGGGTTGTCGCATCGGTCGCGACCACACGCTCGAGCAGGCTGGCCGGCAGACGCTGGGCGTCGATCGGCGGCATGAAATCGCCGCACGCGCCCCGCCACAGCGGTGTGTGAACAAACGCGTGGGCCCACCATGTTCGCCAGCGCTCCAGGGTGCGCAGCGGAACCGCCAGCCCAGCCAGCAGCGGCGCGCCTGAGTTTGAGGCGGGATGCCCGGTCGGACTCAGAACCACCATCAACGCCCAAGACCCGCCTCGGCCGGGAAAGGGCACTGGCGGGGGCGTGGGCCGC
>JACMOG010000263.1 GCA_014378125.1 Vitreoscilla sp.
ATCAGTTAAGCCTGATGACCATAGCGAGGTGGTCCCACTCCTTCCCATCCCGAACAGGAAAGTGAAACGCCTCTGCGCCGATGATAGTGCGGGTTCCCGTGTGAAAGTAGGACATTGTCAGGCTAATATCAAGTAGACCGCACGAGCTAGGAATAGCTCGGGCGTTTTGCTTTGTGAAAACGAAATCGCCCGGCTTGCCGGGCGTTTGTCATTGGGAAGGCGAACGCCTTAGCCGCGCAGATCGCCTGCCGGCTTCCCGTCCACATGACGCTCCGCCAGCGTCTGCGGCCCGCAGGCCAGCTGGAAGAAGTCATACGAGTCCTCGGCGCCGCGGCCGCGCGGTGGGCGCAGGTATTGAAGATGCATCTCGCGGCGATCGCGCCGCATGGTGGCAAACTGCAATGCGCCGGCCGCGGCCTTGAACGGCGGCGACGCCTGGTAGCCCTTCAACAAGGCAGCCTGCGGCCAGGGCGGCGACCGCCAGAAGGCGGCGCGGTCCGACGAAGCCGAATAGTCGTGCCAGGTGAGCACCGAGCTCTCCGCAAGAACGTCCAGGTCATGGCGGAAGCGACCTGCGCCTGGCCATTCGGCGGCGATCGGAATGCACTGGCCCAACGTGACGAGCGCCAGCGTGGCGCCCTTGTTCGTACGGCGGCTGTCGACGACGTCGGCCAGCTTGGGCATGGCCCGCGCCAGTACCGTCGCCGCCATGATGGTGCCCGAGCTGTAGCCGATCACCATGATCTCCTTGAGCGGCGCGGCGCCGGGCTGGCGCATGCGCGCCTCGACGGCCTCCACCAGCCGCGCCGCCATTTCGTCGAGCCGCGCCTCGAGCGCCGGCACATCGCCGACGGCCTGCTCGCGCACGAACGCGTACAGGCGCAGCAGCCATTCGCAGTCCACCCAGCGCGCCACGAGGCGCCAGGCCAGCACGCCGATCGCGAAACCGACGCCCACGGCGACGACGGCCGATGCCAGGCCGCTGACGACCAGCACGCCACCAATGACCAGCGTGCACGTCGAGATGGTGAGCACGCCGACGGCCAGCGGAAACACCGCCATCCAGAACGCTCCTGGTGCCGCGCGCCAGATGCGCTTCAGCACCCCTGTGGACAGCCCCTTGGCGTAGACGTTCCAGTAGTCGCGCGACAGGCCCAGCTGCGCACCCCTCCATTGCTGCCGCACGATCTCGTCCCAGCGCATGAAATGCCCTGGCGTGCGCATGGTGACCGGCCGGCCGCCCAGCTTGGCCGCCGGCCCGCGCCACAGCGACGTCCAGACCGAGGCCCAGCGTCCGATGCGGTGGCGCTTGCCGAGGGCCAGCGTCTCGTCGTGCGCCGCATTGCGCTGCGAGATGCCGCTCTTGAACAGCCGGTGATAGAACGTCGCGCTCTTTGGGTCGAAGCCGCTGAAGAAGAACACCAGGCGATCGGGCGCATCGGTCTGCAGCCTCGGTTCGACGGCGGGCGCCAGCGGCGGCGCGGGCGCGAGCGTGTCGATGAAATCCTCGCCCGGGATCGTCGTGTCGTCTGGGCTGGCCAAGGTGGCTCCCACGCTACTGCGCCTGCGGCCGAACGGCCACACGCCCTTCAAGTTCGATCAGGACGCCGTCGTCCACCAGTCGGCGCACATGGCCGGCCGCCCAATCCGCGGCGCGCGAATCGTCCATGCCGCCACGGCGGGCGACGGTGCGGTAGATGGGCGTGCGGCACATCCACGCCACCAGGTCGGCGAAGCCGGATTCGCGCACCTCGAGCAGGTGGAACATCAGCAGCGCGCGCGCCGCATGCTGCGCGTGGCGCTCGGGCTGGCGCTCGAAGGCGGCGACGCGCTCGCGGCTGGCGGCCAGCGCCTGCGCCACGTCGCCGAACGGGCGGCCATGGCCCGGCAGCACGATGCGAGGCTGCAGCCTCTCGATGAGCGACAGCGTGTCGCGCGTGGGGCCGAAGCCGTCCCGGCCCACGAGCTCCGGAAAGATGATGGCGAGCCGCTGCTCCCACAGCGCGTCGCCGGCGATCAGCGTACGCGTCTGCGGCTCGAACAGCATCACGGCGTCCATGTCGTGGCCCGGCGCCGCGTGGATCTCCCAGGCCGCCTCGCCCAGCGCGATGCGCTCGCCGGGCACCAGGGCGCGGTCGGCGACGAAGCGCGGGCAGGGCTGGTCGGTGAGGCGATAGCTGAGCGCGTCCTCGTCCCATTGCTCGACGGTCGCCAGGTTGTGCACGGGAATCCAGGTCTCCACCCCGCCGCGCGCCTGCAGGGCCGCGTTGCCGCCGCAGTGGTCGGAATGCAGGTGGGTGTTGACGATGCGTCCCAGCGGCTCGCCCGCCAGCGCATGGTCGACCAGCGCGAGCGTCTGTCCGGCGTGCGTGCTGAAGCCGGTGTCTACGACGGTGGGTGGCGTGGCGCCATGGCCGCCGAACACCGCCTGGTTCGCCGAGAGCCAGCCGCGTTCCAGCGCGGCCAGCCCCAGCGAGCGCCGCAGCGCCGACGCCATCGCGCCCGGCTCGCCGGGGGCGGGTGCAGGCATCGCGGCTGGGGTGGGGACTGGAGACGCGATGGCTGGCACGATGCTGGCGGAACCCTTCAGGAGGCAGGAGAGCGCAATTCGCGGCGCAGGATCTTGCCCACGTTCGACTTTGGCAACTCGTCGCGGAACTCGATCGACCTCGGACGCTTGTACGCAGTGAAATTCTCGCGGCAATACGCCGCGATATCTTCCTCCGCCAGCGCCGGATCGCGACGAATGACGAACAACTTCACGGCTTCGCCCGATCGTTCGTCCGGCACGCCGATGGCCGCGCACTCGAGGACGCCTGGGTGAAGATTGACCACCTGTTCGATCTCGTTCGGATACACGTTGAAGCCGGACACCAGGATCATGTCCTTCTTCCGGTCGACGATGCGCACATACCCCTGCTCGTCCATCACCCCGATGTCGCCGGAACGGAAGAAGCCATCGTCGGTCATGACCTTGGCCGTCTCGTCCGGGCGCTTCCAGTAGCCGGCCATCACCTGCGGGCCGCGGATGCAGATCTCGCCGGGGGTGCCGAAAGGCACGTCGGCGCCGTCGTCGTCGCGGATGGCGATGTCGGTGGACGGGATCGGCACGCCGATGGTGCCGGTGAACTCGCGCTTGTCGAGGCGGTTGCTGGTGGCCACCGGCGACGTCTCCGACAGCCCGTAGCCTTCGACGACCGGGCAGCCGGTGATCCGAAGCCAGCGTTCGGCGGTGGCCTGCTGCACGGCCATGCCGCCGCCGTTGGAGATGACCAGTTCGGAGAAGTCGAGCTTGGCGAACTCCGGGTCGTTGGCGAGCGCGTTGAACAGCGTGTTGACGGCCGGGAACATGTTGACCTTGTAGGCCTTGAGCGTCTTGATGAAGCCGGGGATGTCGCGCGGATTGGGCACCAGGATGTTCATCGCGCCCAGGCGGGCGCCGAACATGTGGCAGATGGTCAGTGCATAGATGTGATACAGCGGCAGCGCGCAGACGATGGCGAGCGGCTTGTCGCCCAGCCGGTCGAACATCGGCTTGAACCAGGCCTCGCTCTGCAGGATGTTGGCCAGCACGTTGCGGTGCAGCAGGGTGGCGCCCTTGGACACGCCGGTGGTGCCGCCCGTGTACTGCAGGAACGCGATGTCGTCGAGGCCGACGGCCACCGGCTGCAGCGCGCCGCGAGTGCCCTGCGCCACGGCCATGTTGAAGCGCGTGACGCTCTTGCCCTCGCCCTGGGGCAGGCGGAACTCGGGCACCATCTTCTTGATGTGGCGCAGCACGAAGTTGACGAGCCGTCCCTTGGCGAAGCCCAGCATGTCGCCCATCGAGGCCAGCACCACGTGACGTACGTCGGTCCGGGCGATCACGGCCTCGAGCGTGTGCGCGAAGTTCTCCAGCACGACGATGACCGTCGCGCCCGAGTCGGCCAGCTGGTGCTGGAGTTCGCGCGCCGTGTACAGCGGATTGACGTTGACCACCACGCCGCCCACGCGCAGGATGGCGCCGATCGCCACCAGGTACTGCGGCACGTTGGGCATCATCACGGCCACGCGGTCGCCGCGCTTGAGGCCTTGCGACTGCAGCCACGAGCCCAGCGCCTTCGAGCGCTCGTCGACCTCGCCATACGTGATGCGCACGCCCATGCAGGCCGCGGCGTCGCGCTTCGCGTGCGTAGTCCACGACTCCTCCAGCAGCGGCACGAGCGATGAATAGGTGTCGACCGCCACCTCGCCGGGCACGCCGGGCGGGTAGGCGTTCAGCCAGGGGCGTGGGGTGGCAGCGGCGGAAACGGGAGTGGCAAGGGCATCGGTCATGGAGGAACATTGTGATCCAGCATGCCGGCGCGGCTATCCGGGGAAACCGGCTATGGCAACTGGGTCAGGACGTCGTCCGGCGCCAACGTTCCTGTCACGGCGGAGACAGCGGCGGGATCGAAAAGGCGCTTGGCAAGTGTCGTCTCGCGCGCATGGATCGTCGCCAGGAACTCCTGCGATCCGCGCATGGCGCCGAACGCCTCGAAGCCGTCCTCCAGGAAAGCCTGCAGCGAGCCCATCCCCGCGGCGCGCGCCGGCCCGCGCATCGCCTTCAGGCTGGCACGCAGCACGAAGCTGCGCGTGTGCCGGTCGAGCGCCTCGCCCACGCGCATCACCAGCTCGATCTGGCGCGCCCGTGCGGCGATCTCGCCGGTGGCCTGCCAGGCGCGCAGGTAACTCGCGCGCGCCGGCGTCGCGCCGGCCAGGTGGATCGCCATCGCGGTGTCGAGTCGCTCCGACAGCGCATGCACGGCTGCGAGCGCTTCCACCGTGGCCACCGTGTCGGCCGGAAACAGCCGCACCAGCGCCGGCACGACGCGGCTGAACTGGGCGTCGCGCTGCGTAAAGTCCTGCGGCCCGTACAGCTCGTTGAGGAAGAAGTTGGCGGCGCGGCCGTAGCGCGGGTGCGCGAGCAGTTCCGCGTGCGTGCGGGCGAAGCGGCGCTGCTGGTACGCCTTCAGCATCGCGACGGCGTCGGCCAGCCCCGGCGTGGCGGCCCGCCGCCGGCGCTCGGCCTCGACGGCGGCCAGGGACTGGAGGATGCGGGTGGCGACGTCACTCATGCGGCAAGCGTATCAGCCGCGATCCCACGGTCGGTACTGCGTCCGGAACACCGCCGCTCGCCGGGGGCAGCGCTGCGTGATACTCGGTGCATGCTGGCCCGCGTCACTCGACTGCTGTTCGTTGCCTGGTTCGCCCTGTTCGGCACCCTGCTGGCCATTGGGCGCGTGACGGGCTGGACGACCGGCGGCTGGATCGTTCTCTACGCGCTGGTGCTGGGCCATCCGACCCTGCTGGCCATCGAGATGCTGGTGGCGCGCCGCATAGCCAGCGCCAACGGCGCGCCCGCGGCCCGCTGGCGCGACCTCCCGCGCGCGCTTCTGGGCGAATGGATGACCTCCACGGCCGTCTTCGGCTGGCGCATGCCCTGGCGCTCCAACGCGATCGAGGATCACTTGCCGCGCACGTCGCGCGGCCTGCGCGGCGTCGTGTTCATCCACGGCTACCTCTGCAACCGGGGCCTCTGGAACCCATGGATGAAGCGCCTGCTCAAGCTCGACCGCGCGTTCGTCGCGATCAGCCTGGAGCCCGTGTTCACCAGCCTGGACGAGTACATCCCGCTGGTGGAGCGCGCCGTCCATCGCATCGAGGCAGCCACCGGACTCGCGCCGGTGATCGTCGCGCACAGCATGGGGGGCCTGGTGGCGCGCGCCTGGTTGCGCTCGCGCGCGGCGCACCGGCGCAGCGACGGCACCGAGGAAGCCGCGCGCCTGATCACCATCGGCACGCCGCACCGCGGCACCTGGCTGGCGCGGCTGGCCATGGCCGCCAATGCGCGGCAGATGCGCGTGGACAGCGACTGGATGCGTTCGCTCGCATCGCGCGAGCCGCCGACACTGCACGGCATCATCACGAGCTGGTGGAGCGAGAGCGACCAGATCGTCTATCCGCCGCCGACAGCCGTGTTTCCCGGCAGCGAAGCCAAGCAGCTGAGGGGTGTCGGGCACATCGCGCTGACGGGGCGCGAAGAAATCTGGAACGAGATCCGCTGGAGGATCGAGTACTAGTCGGTATCGATATCCAGCAACAGCGCCCGTGTTGGCTCGATGCTCATGTGAAGCAGCTGCGCGATGTCGCGGATGTCGTCCGGCAGCGCCGGGTTCTCCCATCCGTCCATGGTGTGCCGCGCAAGCCGGATGGCCAGCAACACGTTGCGCACCTGCGAGTTCTCGGCGTGGGTGTCGTCGGTGATGCGGACCAGGATCTCGGGCAGGCGCCACACCTGCATCAGCACGTGCTGGATGTCGTTCAGCTCGGCGTTGAGCACGTCGCGCTGCGCGACGCACGAGCGCAGCGTGGCGTCCGCCTGCTGGCGGCGTTGCAGCTCGAGCGCGAGCTCCGGCGCGTGCAGCCACAGCAGCATCTCGGTGAAGTCGTGCAGCTGCGCGGCCTCGTGCAGCACCACGGCGTCGTGGTCGGAGCGGTGGATGGCGAAGCTGGCGGCGAATCGCGCGGCGCGGTCGGCGCGCAGCAGCACGTGCTGCAGGCCCGCCAGCGCCTCGGGGTGGCTGCCCAGGTGATCCTCCACCGTGGGCTGCGGCCCGAATGCGCGGAAGAACGGCGTGATGCCCATCAGCACCAGTGCCTCCACCACGGTCTCGGCGTCGGTGAGGCGGCGGTTGGTGCCTTGCGTGGACGCATGGATGAGCAGCTTGAGCGTCATCAGCGGATCGCGGCCGACGAGCTCGGAGATGATGCGCGCGTCGACGTCGTCCTCGATCAGGCGCATGTCCTCGATGGCGGCCGCGGTGCTCGCGAGCACGGGGATCTCGACCTGTCGGAAGTAGCGCACCCAGCCGTCCACGTCGAGCGGCACAAGGAAGGGGTCGGCGGGCAGGGCACTCATGGCGGGAATCTCGGAACCCGGGTGATGGCGTCCCCGCGGTTCGGAGACGTCCAGTTGCTCGGTTATCGGACTCCGGCGCACCGACTTGAGTTCCCGTGGTCGCCACGCGCGGCGACCACGGGACTCGTTCACGACTACAGGCGGCGCACGTCGAGGTAGCCCACGAGCCGGCCGTCCACGTACAACGCGCCTTCGGGCGCGCCGGCCTCTGCGTGGAATTCCACGCTCATGTCGGCCTGGCTGCGCCGTTGGCGGGCGTGCAGCGGTCGAGCGACGTCACGCGCCTGGCGGGCGAGCGCGGTGCTGGCGCTGCGCAACAGGTGCGCCACGACGCGGCGCCAGGAATCGCTGAAGGTGGGCCGTCGCGCGAGGCGGTGGCCGGTCAGGACGGGGGTCATGTCGTTCTCCGGAACGGCGCTTCGGCCGCAAGGCTGGATTCAGAGGCTGGGCGGCTTGCTGCGCACGTCGCGCGGCAGGTCGAGGGTGGAGAGTTCGCGTTGCAGGGCCAGTCGGCCTTCGCGGCGTGCGGTGGCTGCGCGGCCGCCGTGCTGGCCGGCCTGGCGAAAACGCGCCGCGGCGACGAGCGGATTGCGAGGCTTGGAGGCTTTGACGATCAACTTGGTCATGGTCTGCTTTCGAAATGACGGGCCGAAATGGCGAAGGCCCGGGGGGTTGATGCAACCGCCCGGGCCTTCGCGAAGAGGATCTCTCGCGGACTCAGAGCGGAATCGGGAACGGGGTGGCCGGATTGCGACGGGCCAGGAAACGAGCGACGCGGACGCCACGCAGGGCCGGGAAGGCGGCTGCGCAGGCAATGCGGGATCGATTCGAAACTGGACGCATGAAGGCTCGTGAGGGGTGGCGGGGCGGGGTGTCGCGCGTCGCGGCCGGAGCCCCTGGGACGGACGGCAACTTTTCAACGCTTGATCCAATGATAAACAAAGATTGATCTTGCACAAGCACTTTATCAATCATTTGATCCGGGCCGCGGGGGACTGTCGCGCAAACGCCGCGCGCCTGGCGATGGCACGGGTCGCCGAGGGCCGAGGTGCGCGCGCATTCGCCGTTTTTTAGCGTGAGCAACGCATGTTGCTCACGCTGTCAATCCCTCGTCACCGCTTCTTCTTCAGTGGCGCGATGCCCGTCTGGGCGGATTGCCATAGCGCCATCGGATCGTCGGGCGCGGCCGGCGGGGTGGGCGGCGGCGGAATGACGCCCGGCGCCAGCTTGCGCGGTGCGGGCACCGGCGCGGCGACGGGTGTCGGCGGTGGCGCGGCCTCGGGCATCAGCACCTCGCCCAGCAGGTCCAGAAGTCGGGTGCGGGCGCGTTGCGGATGGCGCCGATAGTAGGTGAGCACCAGGCCCGTGATGAAGCGCGCGTCGTCGTCCTGGGGCAGCGGGCTGTCGCCGGTCGTGAGCGGCGCGGCGGCGGTGGCCGCCGGGGCGCCGCCGTGGTCGGTGTCCATCCAGCCGACGGCCTTCTGGCAGTTCTGCTCGAACTGCCGGGCCAGGCGTTCGCCGATCAGTCGCGAACGGCTCTTGATCTGGCTCCAGTAGCTCGGCTGGATCTGCAGCCTTTCGGCGAAACGGCGTTCCAGTCCCCGCAGCGTGGCGGCGTCGGGGTGCTTGATGGTGTTGCGGACGAATTCGTCGAACAGCGCAAGTGCGTTGTCCAGGCGGATAGAGGCCACGTCTCGGGGGGCGTGCATGGGGAGTGATGATAAAGGGTCGTGTTCCTGCGTGCTGTCCGCCCGCGCCTTGGCCTTTCCCGACAGCCCCCCGACGGCCTCTCGACGGCCGTCCGGGGCGCTCGGGGTAGGATGGGTCAATGCCCCTGAACCGCCTGCTCCGGCGCCGCTGCGCACGCCTTTCCATCCTGTTGCTGGCGCTGGCCGGCGCGCCCTGGGCGCACGCCACGTCGCCGGTGGCGCACCCGGCGGCGCCCGCCTCGCCCCTGGCCAAGCCCGCCGCGGCCGCCGCATCCAGTGCCGCGGCCCAGGCCGACAACGACGCCGACGACAGCAGCAACCTGTCCGCCTCGGCGCGCCGCCTCTACGACTTCGGGCGTCCGCGCCTGCTGCAGGTGCGCACGCTGCTGCGTGACCAGGACAGCCAGGCCAGCGTGGGCTCCGGCTCGCTGGTGGGCGCCGACGGCCTCATCCTGACCAACTACCACGTGGTCAGCCAGGTGGCGCTCGAGCCGCAGCGCTACCGCCTCAACTACCAGACGGTGGACGGCGCCAAGGGCGCGCTGCAGCTGATCGCGTTCGACGTCGTGCACGACCTCGCGCTGGTGCGCATGGCCACGCCGCCGCCCACGCTGGCCGCGCGCGGCACCTTCGAGTTCCGGCCCGCCGCCACGCCGCTTTCGCAGGGCGAGCGCATCTTCTCGCTGGGCAATCCGCTGGACGTCGGCTTCGCGGTGGTCGAGGGCACGTACAACGGCATGGTGGAGCGCAGCTTCCTGCCGCAGATCCTGTTCTCGGGCTCGTTGAATCCTGGCATGAGCGGTGGCCCGGTGCTCGACGACCGCGGCCACATCGTCGGCGTGAACGTGGCCACGCGACGCGACGGCCAGCAGATCAGCTTCCTGGTGCCGGGCGAGTTCGCGCAGGCGCTCATCGCGCGCGGCGCGCACGCCAAGCCCATCACCACGTCGGTGGAGGCGGAGATGGCGCGCCAGCTGCTGGCACACCAGCAGGAGCTCACGTCGCGCTTCGTCGCGCTGCCCTGGCGCGAGACCAAGCATGCGCACTACAGCGTGCCGGTGCCGCAGGAAGACTTCATGCGCTGCTGGGGCTCGTCGAATCCGTCGGAGTCCAAGGGCCTGTCGTTCGAGCGCTCCGACTGCCAGATGGACACCGCCATCTTCATCAACGAATCGCTGCGCACCGGCGACCTGGCCGTGCGCCACGAGGTCTACGACGGCAGCAAGCTGGGCGCGCTGCGCTTTGCCGAGGAGGCCGGCCAGAGCTTCCGCAACGAGGGCATGGGCCGGCGCACGCACGACCTCACCGCGCCCAAGTGCCAGGAGGACTTCGTGGAGAACGCGGGCCTGCCCATGCGCACGGTGATGTGCCTGCGCGCCTATCGCCACCTGCCGGGCCTGTACGACGTGGCGGTGCTGTCGCAGTCCGTCGATGCCAAGACGGAAGGCGTGCAGGGCCGCTTCGACGCCCGCGGCGTCAGCTTCGAGAACGCGATGCTTCTTGCCACCCATTACCTCAAGGGATTCGCATGGAAACGCTCGCCCTGATCGAGACGCTCGACCGGGACGGCCAGCCGCGCCAGATCCTGCGCGTCTCGCAGTGGCCGGTGCGCATCGGCCGCGCGATCGACTGCGACCTGGTGCTGGACGACCCGCACGTGGCCGCGCACCACGTCACGCTGGACTTGCGCGAGGACGGACTGCACGTGGTGCCGGCCGCCACCGTCAACGGCGTCCGCCTGGGCCGCGCCAGCGTGGCGCCGGGTTCGACCCCGCTGCTGCCGCCGTCGGGCCAGATGACGCTGGGCGCCACGACGCTTCGCGTGCGCCTGGCCAGCGAGGTGCTCGCGCCGGAGCAGCGCCTGATCGACCTGCATATCTTCGAGCGCCGCCATGCGGTCACGCTGATCGCGCTCATCGTGGTGGCGTCGCTGTGGAAGGCCTTCGACCTGTGGCTGTCCGCCGTGCCGGGCTCACCCGGATCGGCGCTCGCCTGGGGCTATCTTTCGGCGCCTGCCGGCCTGGTCATCTGGTGCGCCGTGTGGGCCATCGGCTCGATGCTGTTCCAGCGCCGGTTCGCGTTCTGGGCGCACCTGCAAGTGGCGCTCACGTGGCTGCTGGTGGCCATCCTGGCGGAGGCCGCCACGCGGCAGCTGGCATTTGCCTTCTCGATGCCGTCCTTCGACAAGGCAGGCCGCCTCGTGTTCGTCGGCGCGCTCGCCATGATGATGTGGCGCCACATGGGCCTGCTGCTGCCCGCGCGCCGGCACGCATTCGCGCTGGCCATCGGCAGCGCGGTGGTCGTGGGCGGCGGGCTGCTGCTGATCGACCGCTCGATGCAGCAGGAGCCGCTGGTGGGCGACCTGTACCTGGGCACGATCTCGCTGCCCGGCGTGCGGCTGGCCAAGACGGTGTCGGCCGACCAGTTCGTGAAGTCGGCGGCGCCGCTGCAGCAGACCTTGTCGAAATGGGCGAAGCCCGGCGACGACGACGACGACGCGCCGGGCGGCGAGGAAGAATAGCCAAGGCTGTCATCCTGCGCGCAGGATGACGGCGCTTCAGTCGACATCCACCGGCTGGTGCTCCTTGCGCAACGCGTTCTGCACGCTCATCGGCGCCGGCTCGTAGTGCGAGAACGCCACCGTGTAATGCCCCTCGCCGCTGGTCATCGCGTTCAGCCGCGTGGCGTAGGCGATCAGCTCCGCCGCAGGGGCCTGGCCCCGCACGATCATCGCGCCGCCCAGCTGCGCCTCGGTGCCGCTGACCTGGCCGCGGCGTGAGGCGAGGTCGCCGGTGATGTCGCCCATCGCGCTCGCGGGCGCGACGATCTCGACGTCGACGATGGGCTCCAGCACGATGGGCCGCGCCTCCATGATGGCCACCCACGTGGCCTTGCGGGCCGCGGTGGCGAAGGCGATGTCCTTGCTGTCCACGCTGTGGCTCTTGCCGTCGTGCACGGTGATGCGGATGTCCTCCACGGCGTAGCCCGCGATCACGCCAGCGGCCAACGCCTCGCGCGCCCCCTTTTCCACCGCCTGCATGAACTGGCCGGGGATCGCACCGCCCTTGACGACGTCCGCGAACTCGATGCCCGCGCCGCGCGCCAGCGGCTCCACGCGCAGGAACACCTCGCCGAACTGCCCGGCGCCGCCGGTCTGCTTCTTGTGGCGATGGTGGCCCTCGGCCTTCGCGGTGATGGTCTCGCGGTAGGCGGTGCGCGGCGGGCGCGTCTCCACCTCGAACTTGTGCACGTCGCGCAGCCGCTCCACCAGCATGCGCAGGTGCAGCTCGCCCAGGCCGTTGACCACGGTCTCTTGGGTGGCGGCCACCTGCTCGATGCGCAGGCACGGATCCTCGTCCACCGAGCGCTGCACGAGATCCCACAGCCGCTGCTCGTCGCCGTGGCGCCTGGGCTGGATGGCGATGCCGTGCACCGGCACCGGGAACGTGAGCGGCTTCAGGTGGAGGTGGCTGTCCTCGGCCGCGTCGTGCAGCACCGCATCGAAGTGCAGCGCGTCCACCTTGGCGATGGCGCAGATGTCGCCGGGCAGGGCGCGCGAGATCTCCACGTGCTCCCCGCCCTGCAGCCGGAACAGGTGGCCCACCTTGAACGGCTTGCGGCCGTCGCCGACGAACAGCTGGCTGTCGCGCGTGAGGGTGCCCTGGTGCACGCGCAGCACGCCCATCTTGCCCACGTACGGGTCGACGGTGACCTTGAACACGTGGGCCAGCACGTGCTTGCCGGCATCGGGCGACGCGTGCACGAGCTTCGCGCCCGCGCCTTCGCCATCGAGGAAGTCGGGCGGGTTGCCCTCGGTCGGGTTGGGCAGCAGCCGCACGATGACGTCCAGCAACTCGGCCACGCCCGCGCCGGTGCGCGCGGAGACGAAGCACACGGGCACGAGGTGCCCCTCGCGCAGCGCCTGCTCCAGCGGCGCGTGCAGCTCGGTAGCCTCGACGTCGCCCTGGTTGAGGTAGCGGTCGACGAACTCGGCATCGACCTCCACCACCTGCTCCACCAGCGCCTGGTGCGCAGCCTCGGGCGACGAGAAGTCGGTCTCGCCGCCGCGGTTGAAGAAGCAGTCGACGACGCGCGCGCCGCCTCCGGCGGGCAGGTTCAGCGGCAGGCACTCGCGGCCGAAGACCGCGCGGATCTGCGCGAGGACGGCTTCGCAATCGGCCCCCGGCACATCGATGCGATTGACCACGATCATCCGATCGAGCTTGCGCTCGGCCGCGTGGGCCATCATGCGCTGCGCGGTCGAGTCGACGCCGGTGGTGGCGCTGATGACGATGGCCGCGGTCTCGACGGCCTCGAGGGCGGGCAGCGACTGTCCGACGAACTCGAGCGCCCCGGGCGTATCGATGAGCTGGAGACGGACGCCGTCATGCAGGCAGTTGACGACGGCGGCATGGAGGGAATGACCAACGCGCTTCTCGAGCGGGTCGTGGTCGCTGACCGTGGTGCCGCGCTCGACGCTGCCGGCCGTCTTGATGGCGCCGGCGCGCAGCAGCAGGGCCTCGGTGAGGGTGGTCTTGCCGGTGGCCGAGGCGCCCACCAGTGCCACGTTGCGGATGGCCGCAATATCGGTGGATTCGAAGATCGTCATGGCGCGTGTCTCCACGGGCCGGGACGCCAGGCAGCGACGCGGCGACCCGAACCGCGACACGGCCGGATGGCAGGCCTCGGAGCCTACGCCGCTGTGCGCGGCCGCGCAAGGCTATTGAAACGCCACCTCGGCGAAGCCGCGCAGCTTGCGGCTGTGCAGCTTGTCGACGCCCGAGCCGCGCAGCAGCTCCAGCGCGCGAATGCCGATGCGCAGATGCTGCTCCACGCGCTCGCGGTAGAAGTGGTTGGCCATGCCCGGCAGCTTGATCTCGCCGTGCAGCGGCTTGTCGGACACGCACAGCAAGGTGCCGTACGGCACGCGAAAGCGGAAGCCGTTGGCGGCGATGGCGGCCGATTCCATGTCGAGCGCGATGGCACGGCTCTGGCTGAAGCGGCGCTCCGGACCCGGATGCGGCAGCAGCTCCCAGTTGCGGTTGTCGGTGGAGGCGACGGTGCCGGTGCGCATCACGCGCTTCAGGTCGACGCCGGCCAGCTGCGTGATCTCGGCCACGGCCTGCTCGAGCGCCACCTGCACCTCGGCCAGCGGCGGGATCGGCACCCATAGCGGCAGCTCCTCGTCGAGCACGTGATCCTCGCGCACGTAGCCGTGGGCCAGCACGTAGTCGCCCAGCTGCTGCGTGGTGCG
>JACMOG010000264.1 GCA_014378125.1 Vitreoscilla sp.
ATGTCCGCCGAACCCGGCTCCAACACCGCGCCGCCCAGGAAACCGGGCTTGAACACCGGCACCAGCGCGTTGGCCCCCGCCACGTCCAGCACGCGCGTGCTGGCGGCGATGTCCGCGTCGTCGCGAAAGGCCGCGAGCGTGGCCATCTGGTCGGGCGTGGCGAAGAACAGCGTGGAGCGCGGGCTCACCAGCGGCGTGGGCGTGAACCACGCCGGCGACTCGAACAGGAACGCCTGGCTCGCCCGGGTGAGCGCGCGAACGGGCGCGTTGCCGTAGATGGTGGAGAACAGCGCGGCCGAGCGGCCCGTGGAGTGGTAGCCCGCCTGCGTCTCGCGTTCGAGCAGTGCCACGCGCCCGCGCCGCGACAGGTGCGCCGCAGCCGACGCGCCGGCCATCCCGCCGCCGATCACGATGAAGTCGAACGACTTGCCTTCAGTAGCCATGGACATCGCTCAGAAGCTGGCTGCCAGGGTCACGCCGACGGTGCGCGGACGTGACAGCTCCACCTGCGCGGGGCCGCCCAGGCCGAGGATCGCCGTGGACGTGCTCAGCTGCGCGTGCGCGTCGAACACGTTGCGCACGTACATCGACAACGAGACGCGGCCGAAGTCGATGCCGCCGTTCAGGTCGGTGAGCCAGTACGCGGGCATCTTGTAGCTGGCGCCCACGTCGGCGTCGCGCTCGCCCGCGTAGCGCTCCGACGCGCCGAACCAGCCGGCGTGGCCGGCCACGTCGAACGACGTCTTGGCGCCGAGCGAGGCCGACAAGTGGGCCTCGTTCGGCAGGCGAGAGCCCAACGGGCCCAGGCCGGGCGCATCATCCGTCAGCTTGCCGTCGATCGTCGACAGGCTGCCGACGAGGGACAGGCGCGCCGTCGGACGCCACGTGGCGCCCAGCTCGAAGCCCTGGATTTCGGCCTTCCCGCCGTTGACGATCACGCCCAGGCCGTTGACCGAATACACCTGCTGGATGTTGTGCCAACGGATGTCGTAGATCGCGGCCTGGATCGACAGCGTGTTGTCGAACAGGTCGCCCTTGTAGCCCGCCTCGTAGCTCCACAGCGAGTCGTGCTCGAACGTCGGGGGCGCCAGCGGCAGGCCGGTCTCCTGGTTGTTCAACACGGCGTTCGGGCCGCCCGGACGATAGCCGCTGGCGGCTCGCACATAGACGTTGCTGGTGGGCGTGAGCGCGTAGCGGGCGGTGGCCAGCCAGGTCTTGGGCGTCTCCTTCGAGTGCGCGGGCGGCAGCGAGCCCGCCAGCGGACCGCTGCCCGTCTGGAGGTAGTCCTGCTTGTTCTGCGCCACGCGCAGGCCGCCGGTCAGGGCCAGCTTCGACGTCGGGTCCCAGGTGATGTCGCCGTAGGCCGCCAGCTCCTCGTACTTGCTCCCGAGATCCAGGAACGCCAGGTCCGGATGCAGGGGGATGCCGTTCACCAAGGTGTCGAACACGTGCTGCTTCTGGTCGGCGGTCTCGCGATCCCAGTACAACCCGGCGAGCCATTCGACCGCGCCGCCGGCGGCGGAGGTGAGGCGGAACTCCTGCGTCGTCTTGTGCACATCGGCCCCGACGTCCTCGCCGACGGTGTCCGGGGTGTACGCGTACAGCTGGTTGACGAAGGGCGAGTAGACCGAGGTCAGGTCGTAGTGCTGCGTCAGCTTCGAGCGCTGCACCGACGTGATCGAGTTCAGGCGCGCCGGCCCGAAGTCGTACTCCAGGTCGACGGCACCCTGGGTGGTGCGCACCGAATGCGGCTCGCGCAGCACCTGCTCGCGCTGGTTCCAGCCGTCCACCGGCTTGCCGGTGGACGCGTCCACGTCGGTGAAGTCGGAGTTGCCACGCCGGATCTCCTGCGACACCGCGGTGGTCTTGATGTGGAAGCGCGCGCTGGGCTCCAGCAACAGCGCCACGCGGCCGCCGTTGGTGTCGCCCTTGTTGAGGTTCTTGCCGCCCGCCGGACCCAGCACGTCGACCCAGCCGCCCTCGTGGTCGTGGAAGGCGGCCACGCGCACCGCAGCGACATCGGCCTTGAGCGGAATGTTCACCACCGCGTTGACGGTGCTGCCGATGCCGCCACCCTTCGTGGTGCTGGCGCCGACCGCCGCCTTGCCCGAGAGCTCGGAAGTGTCGGGCTCGGTGGTCACGTACTTGATCACGCCGCCCATCGCGCCGGCGCCGTACAGCGTGCCCTGCGGGCCGCGCAGGATCTCGATGTGGTCGAGATCCAGCAACGCCATGTCGAGCGCGGTGGCCGAGCCGGCGGCGAACGCGCTGCTCGAGCCGTAGGCGACGTCGTCGATGTAGGTGCCCACCGTGGCGATCGTCAGGTCGCCGGTGGTGACGCCGCGGATGCTGACCGTGCCCATGCCGGGGCCGCCGTTGGTGCTGACGTCCACGCCCGGCTGCGCGCCCAGGTAGTCGATCAGGGTCTTGGCGCCCGACTGCTCGAGATCCACCGTGGACAGCCGATCCACCTGCATCGGCACCTCGCGCGCCGGCTCGCGACGGCGCGAGGCCGTGACGTAGACCACCTGCGAGGCGTCGCTCGCGGCCGGCGCACTGGCCGCACTGGCGGCGGCGGCCGGCGCCGCGGCCTGGGCCATCGCGAGCATGGGCGCCAGGGCGGCGATGGCCACGGCGGTGGCGGTCAGCCGAAGACCCGGGCGAGCGGCACGGACGGACGAGGACGGTGCGGAGGGGTTCATGGTGGCGGTCCTTGAGGGAGAAGAGGCCGTTGACCCGGGGCCGCCGAAAAGGGGCGGCCTCGTGAGCTTTCGGGTCGATGACAAATCGTAGCGCCGCTTTTCCTTTTTGTCCAAGTTTTTCCATTTTGGAAAACTAATCGTTTTCCATGAGATTTTTGTTTCACCGTTCGACTGATAGAGTCGCGGCATGAAAGCTCCCCTCCCTGGCCCGGGCGAAGCCATCCGCGCGGTACGCAAGCGCGTGGGACTGACGCTCACCGAGCTGTCGGGCCGTACCGGGCTGGCGGTCTCCACGCTGTCGAAGCTGGAGATGGGCCACGTCTCGTTGTCGTACGACAAGCTGATGCTGATCAGCAAGGGCCTGGACATCGACATGGCGGAGCTGCTCGACTCCACGCCGCATCCCAGCGGCCCGGCCAACCATGGCGGCCGGCGCGTGGTGCAGCACGCCGGCGAGGGCCAGCACGTGGAGACGCGCAGCTACAGCCAGACCTACCTGGCCACCGAGCTGCTGAACAAGCGCATGACGCCCATCCACGTGGAGCACCATGCACGCACGCTGGCCGAGTTCGTGGCCGAGTTCGGCGACTTCATCCGCCATCCCGGCGAGGAGTTCACCTACGTGATCGAGGGCGAGATCGCCTTCCACACCGAGCTCTACGCCCCGCTGCTGCTCAAGGCCGGCGACTCGATCTACTTCGACTCCGAGATGGGCCACGCCTACCTGAAGGCCGCGGAGGGTTCGTGCCGCACCATCACCGCCTGCTCGCCCCGCGGCCGCGACGAGACGATGAAGGACACCTTCGTCAACGCCTCCGTCAAGCACGCCAGCGTGCCGGCGCCACCCCGCCGCAAGCCGGTCGTCACGCGCGCCAAGCCGGCAAAGAAGTAGCGGCCGCGAGAGGGATGCGCATGCAGATCGACCTCGTCCGCGATGGCCCTCAAGACTCGCTGGTCGACCTGATGCACGAGATGTGCGTCTTCTACAGCGACGACGCGCCGGCGTCGCGCGAGGACGTGCGCTCCAACCTTCTCGACAACCTGCTGGCCCCGGGCTCCGCCCTGCGCCTGGCGGTGGCCACCGACGCCGCCGGCCAGGCCGTGGGACTCGCCGCGGTGGCGCTGTTCCACTCGCTGGTCGACCCGGCGCCGCAGCGCCGCGGACAGCTGCTGCTCAAGGAGCTCTACGTGCGCAAGAGCCACCAGGGCCAGGGCATCGGCAAGGCCCTGATGGCGTGGGTCGCGCGCCACGCGCTGGAGCACGGCTGCGCGCGCATCGACTGGCACGTGAGCGCGTCGAACCGGCCCGGGCTGGCGTTCTACCGCTCGCTGGGCTCGCTGCACGTGGCCGGGCGGCTGAGTTTCCGGCTGGGGGGCGAGTACCTGGCGCGGCTGGCGGACGGCGACGATTCCTGAAGCGCGCCAGCCGGCGTCTCAATACTCCTGCTTCGTCGGCCGGAACAGGATCTCGTTGATGTCGACGTCGTCGGGCTGGCTCAGCGCGTAGACCACGGCGCGCGCGAACGAGTCGGGGGGAACAGCGATCTCGTAGAACGCCTTCACGCCGGCCTGCACGTCGGACTCGGTGATGCTGTCGGGCAGCTCGGTGGCCACCGCGCCGGGCGAGATGATAGTGGTGCGGATGTCCCAGGGCTTGACCTCCTGGCGCAGGCCCTCGGTGAGCACGCGCACGGCGTGCTTGGTGGCCGAGTACACGGCCGTGCCCGCGCGCACCTTGTGCCCCGCCACCGACGACACGTTGACGATGTGGCCGCCCTTCTGCCGCTGCATGTGCGGCAGCGCCGCCGCGATGCCGTACAGCACGCCCTTGATGTTGACGTCGATCATGCGATCCCAGTCGTCGATCTTCAGGCGCTCCAGCGGCGAGCTGGGCATCAGCCCGGCGTTGTTGACGAGGACGTCGATGCGGCCGAACTTCTCGACGGCGGCGCCGACCAGGCGCTTCACGTCGGCGCTGCGCGTGACGCCGGTCTGCAGCGCCAGCGCCTGGCCGCCGGCCTTCACGAGCTCGTCGGCCAGCGCCACGATGCGGTCGA
>JACMOG010000265.1 GCA_014378125.1 Vitreoscilla sp.
CAGCCCCGAGTAGGTGAAGAACATCGGCAGCAGCAGGATCACCGCCAGCGGTTCCACCTTCTTCTTCAGCTCGGCCGCGAACCGCCCGCGCGGCATCACCGCGCCCAGGATGAAGCCGCCGAAGATGGCGTGGATGCCGATGGCGTCCATCAGGAAGGCCGAGAAGCAGAACAACGCCAGCGTGATGCCCAGAACCGTGAGGCTCATCTCGCCCTCGCGCTCCACGATGCGGCCCAGCGGCGCCAGCAGGCGGCGTCCGAACAGCATGATGAACGCGGCATAGAGCACCGCGCCACCGATGGCCAGGATCGCCACGCCGGGGCCCGCGCCGAAGGTGGCCAGCACGATGGCCAGCACGCACCACGAGCACGCGTCGTCGAACGCGCCGGCCGTGAGCGACAGCGTGCCCAGCGCCGTGTTGGCCAGTCCGCGCTCGTTGATGATGCGGGCCAGCATCGGGAAGGCGGTCAGCGCGATGCAGGCGCCCATGAACAGCGTGGCGTCGACCTGCGAGATGCCCGGCGCGAACAGCCCCGGCACGGTGACCAGGAACGGCGTGATCAGGAAGGCGATGAAGAACGGCGCGGCGATGCCGGCCAGCGAGACGCCGACCGCGCTGCGCGCCTTCGACTTGAAGTGGTTCAGCTGCAGCGTGGTGCCCACGAGGAACATGTACAGGCCCACGCCCAGCTGCGCGCCGGTGTAGAGCACGTTGCGCGTCTCCTTGGGAAAGATCGCGGCCTGCAGGTCGGGGAAGAACAATCCCAGCAGCGACGGCCCCAGGAACACGCCCGCGATCATCTCGCCCACCACCTGCGGCTGCGCCAGGAACTTGCGGCCGAACCAACCGGCCAGGCGGCACATCAGCAGGATCACGCCCAGCTGCAGGAAGAAGTGGACGCTGAAGTCGCCCGGCGAATACGTCTTGGCGGTCGCGGCCGCGGCGGGGCCATGCCTGGCGAAGATGTCGCCCGCGATGTCGAGGATCCCGTCCATCATGTCACTTGCCATGTCTTCTCCATTCGGAGGTCATTCCGTGCGATGTCGCGGAACCCACGCCCGCCGCGATGTCGCTCGCCCGCCTGGATCCTGCGACTTCGCGCAGGATGACGGACAGCGGAGCGACTGTGCCAGCGCCCATGGAGTTGTCGAGTCGGGTCGACCGACTTGAGATGACGTACCTACATTCGGTTTGTTAATATGCAGGCACGTAGGTACATCGAGAGGGCGGGATGAAGCTGATCACCAGCCGCGAGTTCAACCGCGACGTGAGCGCGGCGAAGCGCGCGGCGCGCGTCGAGCCGGTGCTCATCACCGACCGCGGGCAGCCCACGCACGTGCTGATGAGCATCGCCGACTTCCGTCGCTTCACGGGCGAGAGCGAGAACATCCTCGAGATCCTGGCCATGCCCGAGCCCGTCGAACTCGAGGTCGACGACCTCTCCGACGGCGCCTGGGATCACCGCGAAAGGATCGAGTGATGTACCTCCTCGATACCGGCGTGGTGCTCGAACTGCGCAAGGCGAAGTCCGGCCATTCCGACCCCGGCCTCGCGGCCTGGGCCGCCACCGTCGCGCGCCAGAAGCTGTTCATCTCGGCGCTGAACCTGCTGGAGATCGAGAACGCCGCGGCCCGGCTGGCGCGCAAGGATCGGGCGGCGGGTCTCGGCGTGCGGCAGTGGATCGACAACCACGTGATGCCGGCGTTCGAAGGCCGCGTGCTGCCCATCGACGCCGCCGTCGTGCGCCGCCGCGCCCAGCTGCCCTACGCCAACACGCGCGACGGCCTGCTGGCTGCCACGGCGCTGGAGCACGGCCTCACCTTCGTCACGCGCAAGGTGAGCGCGTTCCGCGCGGGCCGCGTGAAGCTGCTCAATCCATCGGGCTACAGTGCGCAGCCGGCGGCCGACGAGGACGAGGACTGGGGCCAGGCCGCCCACACCGGCCACCTGTGGCTGAAGAACCTGTACGTGAGAGCGTGATGCAAGAGCCGACCCACAAGCGCCGGATCCTCATCGTCGGCGGCGGCACCGCCGGCTGGCTCGCGGCCGCCTACCTCGCCAAGCACCTGGCGCTGTCGGAGCGCAGCCACCTCGAGGTGACGGTGCTCGAGTCGCCCGACATCGGCATCATCGGCGTGGGCGAGGGCACCTTTCCCACCATCCGCACCACGCTGCAGTTCCTGGGCATCGACGAGCGCCGCTTCATCCGCGAGACCGCGGCCACGTTCAAGCAGGGTATCCGCTTCGTCGACTGGGCCCGCACGCCCACCGCCGGCGCGCACCACGACTTCCTGCATCCGTTCGAGGCGCCGTTCTACACCGAGGGCACCAGCCTCGTGCCGTACTGGCTGCTGCAGGACGAGGCCGCACGGCCGCCGTTCGCGCAGGCCGTGACGCTGCAGCAGCGCGTGGCCGAGGCCATGCGCGCTCCCAAGCGCGCGCACGAGGCCGCGTATGCCGGCCCCCTGAACTACGCATATCACTTCGACGCGATCCGCCTGGCCAAGGTGCTGGCCGAGCGCGCGCGGGAGCTCGGGGTGCGCCACGTCGAGGCCACCGTCAGCGGCGTGGTGCGCGACGCCACCGGCGCCGTCGACCACGTCGACACGCTGCAGCACGGCGCGTTCAGGGCCGACCTCTACGTCGACTGCTCGGGCTTCAGCGCCGAGATGATCGGCCAAGCCCCCGGCGCCACGTTCAAGTCGGCGCGCCACCACCTGTTCGCCGACCGTGCGCTCACCTGCAAGCTGCCGACGGACGATCCCGACGCCCCGCTGGAGAGCTGCACCATCGCCACGGCCCACGAGGCCGGGTGGACGTGGGAGATCGGCCTCAACGGCGCGCGCGGCATCGGCTGCGTCTATTCCAGCGACCACATGAGCGACGACCGCGCGGCCGAGATCCTGCGCGGCTACATCGGTGCCGCCCATGCCGACGTGGCGACGCGGCGCATCCCGTTCGCGGCCGGCTGGCGCGAGAGGCAGTGGGTGAAGAACTGCGTGGCCGTGGGCCTGTCGGCGGGCTTCCTGGAGCCGCTGGAATCCACCGGCCTCGTGCTGATCGAGGCGGCGGTGGGCATGATCGCCGAGATGTTCCCGCACGGCGGCCCCATCGAGGCCCCGGCGCGCCGCTTCAACGAGCTGATGAACGCGCGCTTCGAGAACATCGTCAACTTCCTCAAGCTGCACTACTGCGTGAGCGGGCGCGACGAGCCGTTCTGGCGCGACAACGCCACCGCCGACTCGATCCCGGAACGCCTGGCCGAGTTCCTCGAGCAATGGAAGTACCGGCCGCCCGGCCGCTTCGACTTCATGCTCGACACCGAGACCTTCGCCTTCTTCAACTACCAGTACATCCTGTACGGCATGGGGTATCGAACGGACATGAGCGGCGCACGTGCGGACTTCACGCAGGTCGAGGAGGCGGAGCGACTGTTCGCCAAGATCCGGCGGTTCGGCGACCGGGCGCTGGTGGACCTGCCGTCGCACCGGGCGTTGATCAACCAGATCAACGTCTGACCGCCGACCGTGCGCAGTCGCAGGATCCACGTGGCACCGGGGGCTGGCTCCAAGTCGTCGTGCATCGCGGGCGACGACCTCGCTTGCGAGCGGCGGCTGCGTCCCGCCGGTTCTGGCTTCAGAGCGGTCTCGCCTGCGGCTCGACTTCGCTGTGCTCCTCGGGCTGGGGGCGCGCGCCAGAACTCGCTGCGCGCCTGCGGCGCTACGCTCGAACAACTGTCGCGAGTCAGTTCACGAAGCGCGCTGCGCGCGCCGCCCCCGCCCCTGCGGTGCGCGCCGCCCCTCAATGCCAGCCCCGACGGGACGCAGCCGTCGCTCGCTGGCACCGGCTTGGCAGTCCAGCAGACAACATTCGCGGGGAGGGAAGTCACGTCATTTTTTCAGGTGTTGGCATCGGCGGGCCCTCGAGGGCCGCCGGTACCCGCGACCAACCGTTCCACACGCCGTCGCGCCTGACGCGAACTGCGGGCCACGCGCATCTCTACGTAGTGACGGACGAAGGGTGGCGGGCGAAGGCTTCTCGTCGTCGGTCACAACAAGGAGCGCCGGCATCACGATTTGATGTTCGCGTCCGTCCGGCTGGCCGACAGGGATGACGGCCGCGGGCATTGGAGGGCCTCGATGGCCCGCCGATGCCTACACCCTCAAATGATGTCGCTAACTTCCCCTGCGAATGTTGTCTGCCGAACTGCCAGGCCGCCGCTCGCCCGCGAGGTCGTCGCCAGCTACGAATTCCTTGCCGACGCTTCAATAGATTCGCCGCCCACCGCCCATCGCGGCAACGCCTGCTCCCCCGCAAATCGGCGCAGAGCCCTTTTTTCGCCTGTCCCCGGGGCGCACGTCGGCCGATAACCGGTCATGGCGGTGCTTTTCGCGCACCGGGCGCGTGCGATTGCCGCCCACGCTGGTGCGAGCGGCGATCTGAACCCGAAATCTGGCATTGATCTTCCGTTCAGCGTGAAGGAGTGCCTCAAGAATGATCGTGGAAGGTCGAAATCGGGCCATGAGCCTTGTCAGGAGTCCTCCATCGGGAGCGAGACCTGGCCGGGGCTTGAATCTGACCCTTGTTACTGACCTGACCGAAGGAGTTCCCTCATGACCCGCACTGCAAACCCGATCACCATCCGCGGCGCCCTGGTCGCCTCGCTTTGCGTCCTGGCCAGCGCCGGCGCGATGGCCGGCGACGGCAAGTGGGTGCAGGACGCCAAGAGCTGCGCCGCGCCGGAATACCCGCGCGACTCCCTGAGCAAGGGCGAGCAGGGCACGACCGCGCTGCGCATCCTGGTGGGCGTCGACGGCAAGGCCATCGACAGCGAGATCGAATCGTCCAGCCACTCGCGCAAGCTCGACTCGGCCGCCCAGCGCGCGCTGATGGAGTGCTCCTTCAAGCCGCAACCCGCCGATGCGAAGCCGGCCCAGCAATGGATCAAGACCGAATTCACCTGGAAGCTGAACTAACGACAAGGGGTCTGGCCCCGAATGGGGCCAGACCCCTCAGTTGCTGATTTGCCCGGCTGAAATGCGCGGGCCGCTCGACGCGAGGTTCGGAACGCCGGACGTCGAGACGAGACCTGCTGTAGCGCCGTCGGGCCCGTTGGGAGACACGACGGCGTGTGATTGACCAACAAATTCAACAGCCAACTTCGGAACTTCAAATGCTGACCAACCTGAAAATCGGCGCGCGACTGGCGCTGGCCTTCGGCATCGTCCTGGCGCTGCTCGCCACGCTGTCCATCATCGCGTTGGCCCGCACCAGCGGCATGCGCGACGACATGAACGCCGTGACCGGGGGCATCGCCGTCGAGTCGTCGCTGGCCGACCAGATGCGCCTCGCCGCCACGCAGCAGGCCGTGCGCGTGCGCAACATCCTGATGGTGTCCGAGCCGGAGGAAATGGCCGCCGAGAACGAGCTGCTGAAGGCCGACATCAAGACCTACGAGGTCGCCAAGGGCAAGCTCACCAAGATGATCGCCGGCGAAGCCGACGCCCGCAAGAAGACCATCCTGGGCCACATCGACGGCACCGAGAAGGAAGCGCGCGACCTGGCCGACCAGGTGGTGCAGATGGCGCTCGACAACCACAAGTTCCCGGCCCGCGGCCTGCTCGGCGAGAAGGCCAATCCGGCCCAGGCCAAGTGGATGGCGTCCGTCGACGAGATGGTGGCCCTCAACGAGAAGCTGACCGCCGCCGCCGTCGCCAACGCCGAGGACGCCTACGCCAACACCCGCGACATCGTGCTGGGCATCTCCATCGTCGCGCTGGTGTTCGCGTCGTTCGTCGGCTACGCCGTCACGCGCTCCATCACCGTGCCGATCTCGCAGGCCGTGGGCATCGCCCGCCGCGTGGCCGACCGTGACCTGAGCGTGAAGGTGGTGTCGCACTCCAAGGACGAGACGGGCCAGCTGTTGCAGGCCCTGGCGGCCATGACGGCCAGCCTGGTGACGGTGGTCTCCAGCGTGCGCAGCGGCAGCGACGCGCTGGCCGGCGCCGCCAGCGAGATCGCCTCGGGCAACGCCGACCTGTCCAGCCGCACCGAGCGCCAGGCCGCCAGCATCCAGCAGACGGCGTCGTCGATGGACGAGCTCTCGAGCACCGTCAAGATGAGCGCGAGCAACTCCACGCACGCTCGCCAGCTGTCCAACGACGCGGCCGCCAAGGCCACGCAGGGCGGCGAGGCGGTGAGCAAGGTGGTTCGCACGATGGGCGACATCGCCACGTCGTCCAAGAAGATCGCCGACATCATCAGCGTGATCGACGGCATCGCCTTCCAGACCAACATCCTGGCGCTGAACGCCGCCGTGGAAGCGGCACGTGCCGGCGAGCAGGGCCGCGGCTTCGCCGTGGTGGCCACCGAGGTGCGCACGCTGGCCCAGCGCCGCGCGACGGCGGCCAAGGAGATCAAGTCGCTGATCGCCGAGTCGGTCGAGAAGGTGGACGAAGGCACGCACCTCGTGGACGTGGCCTCCGAGACCATCGCGCAGATCGTGCGATCGGTGCAGCACGTGGCCGGCATCGTGTCGGAGATCACGTCCGCCACCGTGGAGCAGAGCGCAGGCATCGACCTCGTCAACGTGGCCGTGACCGAGATGGACCAGGTCACGCAGCAGAACGCCGCCCTGGTGGAGCAGGTGGCCGCGGCCGCCGACTCGATGAGCACGCAGGTGCAGCGACTGGTCTCGGACGTGAGCGTGTTCAGGCTCTGACCTGCCCCGTCATCCTGCGGCGCAGTCGCAGGACCCCCCAGTTCGTTCCTCAGCCCCGGTTCGCCACGCGCGATCCGGGGCTGATTGCGCTTCTGACGGGTGCTCGGGAAGGCGAGCGTTTCTCTTCTGGCCACGACCTCGCGGGCGAAGGCGGTGGGGCCGCCCTGCGCGGGTCAGCTGTCGCGGTCGCTCCGGCCTGCGGCCTCCCCGACTGCGCTGCGGTGCTCGGCGCCCAGGGCTTCGTCGTGAGGTCATCGGCGTAGCAGACCCCGGTCTACCGGGAAGAGATCGGCGCCGACTCGCTCTCCTCGGCAGGTAGGACAGGGCATTCGCGGCGTCCATATTGTCATCTATGACCAGGACGCGCAGGTTCGTCAGGTTTGATCGGGTGGTGCATGGACGGGCAGGCGAGGAATCGCGGCAGATTGAGCAATCGGGGTGCCCAAACCTATCCAAAGAAACAGTTCGTCACGCGAGAGCCAGTACGTCGAACTTGAGGCCGATCGCTTTGCGTTGAGACCGACTGGAGACGGCCAGCCCCAGGCCGCCCATGCTGGCCAATTTCGCTAATTTCGCCAACTAGCCGGACGCCTCGCCGAGCTCACCGCCAACTTCTGCCCAACGTGCCCATCCAATGCCTGCAAATGGAATCACTGTCCTGCCTCGTTGAGGGATCAGCGCGAGAGCCCGAGCACGTCGTCAATGGACGCCACCGTCACGAGGCCGCTCACGGCGCGCGACACGTCAGGATCCATGCAGACGAACGCATCGGCCTGGAGTTGGGTCAAGGCGACATATTCCGCAATGAAGGTGTCGGGCCATGAGAGCTGGTCGGCAATCTTCCAAGCGGTCCGCTGTAGGACGCGGTCGCCAAGGAGCCTCAACCTAAGGCCCCGTAGGTAGTCGAGGCGACGCTCGGCAGTCTGACTATCGAGTTCGCCGCGCCGAACCAATCCGTAAAGATGAGCCAACAACTGCGATCGAATCAGCGTAGGCGCCAGTAACTGGTGCTTTGCCGGGATCCTGGCGTCCAGTTGGGCCAGATGAAGGGCCGTGGCGGGGCCAATCACGAATCTTGTCATTGAATGCCTCTCCTCGAGTCATCGGCCACCTGGACCTTGGCGAACGCGCTCTTCATCTGTAGCGGGATGACCGTTTGCAGGCGCGCTCGCGTGCGGAGCGGCCCGGCCACGTGCCTCGGGTTCCGCGGGCCGCGGCGTTTGCGATGCTTGGCGCGCGCGTAGCCGCGTTTGTTCTTCTGCCTGAGCGCGCTGCTGTTGCTGGGCTTGCTGCGCGCGCGTATTCAGCGGGCGAGCGCGCCGCGGGTACGTGCGCAGCGCCTTCGGCAAGTGCCGAAGACGCGACAAATGAGCCAACGAGCAAAACTGCTACCAACGTCATTCTCCTGGTTCTCGGCCTCATGTGTGTCGCTGGCCAAATTTCGGCAGACGCAGCGGAAGCGTCACTATTGCCTTTTCCAGAGGTGCAGACAACTTTGCTTTCAAAATCGACCTGTGCTCTGCACCAAGTTGTTCACATTAACTGCGGCAAGCTGAGCTGGTAGCGTTCGGAAACCTTTTGATAGACCCTGCGGCCATCTGGATCCGTTCAAGCGCGTTGACATACGTCACCGCTTGGCTTTGACGTACGATCATGGAGTCCACTCTCGCCAACCGACGCCCCGACACACGGTATCGATCCCAGCTCAACCTCGGTCATCAGTTTTGTCTCGCAGAGGAGTACTCTCCGGCGCTGGAGGAGTCGCGCACCTCACGGCGTGCGAGTTCGGTGTTTTTCGTCATTGCAGCGATTTGCTACCAGCTGTTGCAATCGGCTCCCATGTTTCGGCTGCATCATTGATGCTATCCGTCCAAGCGAGGCGACACGGTCGCGTCAAGGCGATCTCTGACGCCTGCTGAGGTTCACTCTGAAAGTTCCCATGACAAAGCTCTTCGCCAGTGCGCTTGCACTGATGCTCTCGCCCGCTGCGTTTGCCCAGGCCAGCGTGTCGGCCCACATCGACATCAATCAGCCTGGCATCTATGGGCGGATTGACATTGGACAACTGCCTAGCGTTGCCATCGTCCAACCGCAGCCGATCATCGTTGCGCCGGCGCCCGTCTATGTGGAGCAGCCGCCGGTCTACCTGTACGTCCCGCCGGCGCACCAGCAAAACTGGCGCCGCTACTGCGGCCAGTATCACGCCTGCGGACAGCGGGTCTTCTTCGTTCGTGAGGAATGGGTGCGTGAGCGCTACCAAGAGGAGCATCCTGATTGGGAGCATGGCAAGAAGCACAACCACGGCCACGACAAGGAAGACAAGCACGATCACGGCAAGCACCACGGTCATGACGGCGATGAGCAAGGCGATGACTAAGTTGTAGCTGGTGCGCAACTGATCGAGTGCTCCGCCGGTCAGGCGGACGGCGTGGTCGAAAATTCCGCCGCGCCTGACATCCAACGGCCCACTTACTGCGCTATCTGAGCATGGCCCGAACGGTCGGGCCCCGAGAAGAGCAACCATGAACACGAACGACAACAATTCGACATCGCAACCCACGCCGCGCCCTGGTATCCACCCCGGCGTCTGGATCGGTGGGGGCGTCATGGCAGTAGCCATCGTCGCTCTGGCCACGACGCTGGCTGTCAAGAGCAGCCATCCGGATGCCCCAAACGCTGATGGCGTCCCTCTGATGTCCGCCGCGGGCAGTTCCGCCCCGCTCAATTCCACCGGTACGACGCAGACGGGCGGTCAGGGCCAGAACACGCCCGGCGTCGGCGCGAACCACGAACATTCAGTGCGCCATGCAACTGCTGAGCGCGGTCGCAGCGAATCCATGCGCCGAGATGACCCGAGCTTCGGCCAGGGGGGCGATGGATCGCAGCAGGTCGCAGCCATTCCTGCGTGCACGAACTGCGGAGTGATCGACTCCTACACGGCGGTGCAGGTTCAGGGCCAGAACAACGGCGTGGGCGCCGTTGCTGGAGGTCTCGGAGGTGCCCTGATCGGAAGCAAGATCGGCGGACGCGGCAATCACACGCTGGGCGGCGTCATCGGGGCCGTCGGCGGAGGGCTTCTGGGCAACGCCGTTGAGTCGCACGAGAGGGCTGCCACTGTCTATGACGTGCATGTGCGCATGAACGATGGCTCGATTCGCACGGTGCGCCAATCGACCATCCCGGCCGTCGGCACCCACGTGCGCGTCGACGGCAATACCTTGCACGCCGAACCCAGCCAGGGCTAGCAGACTCCTTTGCTGTAGGTGAACGCTGTAGGTCTGCAGCAGCGGCTCAGGCTTTCGGCACGAGTCGCGCTGGGCTCGTACCCGCGTACAACGATTGCGGCCGCTTCGGCGACGAGTCGGAGCCAATGCCTTTGCAAGAGATTTTGACGATCGGACCTGGCCCGGGCGCAGGCACCGAGACCGCCGTTACCTGAACGGGTCGGTCCGCGGTGGCCGGCGATTTCCGATGGATGCAGCTCGTGAGCGACTGGCTCAGCCCGTTGCTTAAGTGTTCGCCGTCAGTCTGCGTCCGCGATTTGCGCCTGCAACCGGATTCGTGCTCTCCGAGGTGGCGCAGTTAGAGTCGGTCGAAATGGTTGCGAGATGTCGTGGTCGAAATTAATTTACGCGATTGATTCTGTCGTGGCATGGCGTCCGTGTCGTGCTATCGACGGCTGTTGCCTGACACCTCGACGTCGACCCGGCGATCGGGCTGCAGGCAGGCGATCAGCTTCGGAGTGGGCTTGGTGCCGCGGCAATCCTCCGTCTTGGTCACCGGTTGCGACTCGCTCTTGCCGACTGCCGAGATCCGACCCGCATCGACCCCGCCGGCGGAAACCAGGTAGTTCTTGACCGCCTCCGCGCGGCGCATCGACAGCTTCTGGTTGTAGGCCTGCGAGCCCAGGCGGTCGGTGTGGCCTTCGACGGTGACGGCGTCGAACTGCATGCCGGTGAGCTCGTGCGCGAACTGGTCCAGCGCGACCTTGCCCTGCGGACCGAGCTCGGAACGATCGAACGAGAACAGCGTGTCGGCCGAGAAGCCCACGCGGGGCGGCGGCGCCGGCGGCCCCGGCACGGGCGGCGGGGGCGCGACCACCGCCGCGACGGCCGGCGGCGGGGGCGGCGGCGGCACCTCGTAGGCCGCCGCAGCCATCGGGCGCGGCGCG
>JACMOG010000266.1 GCA_014378125.1 Vitreoscilla sp.
GCGACCAGTCCGGCGCCCACACCTTCCCCTACATCGACGTGCGCAACCCGACGGCCCGGGTCGAGCACGAGGCTTCGACCTCGAAGATCGGCGAAGACCAGCTGTTCTATTTCGCGCAGCGCGGTGTCGGCGCCGAAGCTGCCGTGTCGATGATCATCAATGGCTTCTGCAAGGAGGTTTTCCAACAATTGCCCATGGAGTTTGCGGTCGAGGCGACCAAGCTGCTCGGCTTGAAACTCGAAGGGAGCGTCGGATGATCCACCCCAACAGCCCGATCTTGCTGGAGGTGCGAGGCCTGTGCGCCAGCGTGAACGGCACCGCGATTCTCAAGGGCCTGGACTTCACGGTCAGGCGCGGCGAAGTACACGCCATCATGGGGCCCAACGGCTCGGGCAAGAGCACGTTTGCCAAAGTCCTGGCAGGCCACTCCGCTTACGCGGTGACTGCGGGTACCGCGCGGCTCGAAGGGCAGGACCTGTTCGCGCTGGCCCCTGAAGCGCGAGCGCTCGCGGGCGTGTTTCTCGCGTTCCAGTATCCGATCGAGATTCCCGGCGTCCTCAACAGCCAGTTTCTGCGCATGGCCTACAACACGCTGCAGACGCAGCGTAGTCGGGACGAACTGGACCCGCTCGAGTTCGACGACTTCGTGCGCGAGAAGATGAAGTTGCTCGAGATGAGCCCGGAATTCCTCGTCCGCAGCGTCAACGAAGGTTTTTCCGGTGGCGAGAAGAAGCGCAACGAGATCCTGCAGATGGCGCTGCTGGAGCCGCGCCTGGCGATCCTCGATGAGACCGACTCCGGCCTCGACATCGATGCGCTGCGGATCGTCTCAAACGGCGTCAATCAGCTGAGCCACCGCGACAACGCCATCGTGTTGGTGACGCACTACCAGCGCCTGCTCAACTACATCGTGCCCGACTTCGTTCACGTGATGGAGGCCGGCCGCATCGTCAAGACCGGCGGCAAGGAGCTGGCGCTCGAACTGGAGGAGCGCGGTTACGACTGGGTCGGCGCCGAGCACGCGGCCGAGCGTGTGGCCCGGGACCGCGCGCCGGCTGTGGCGGTGGCCCCTTGAGCGCGGTGATCGACCTGCGCTCGCCACCCGCGGCGGGCAGCCTCGACACCCTGTGGGCCGACCACCCTCGCCTGCCGCGCAGCCCCTGGGCAGTCGTCGATGCACTGCGAAGCCAAGGTCACGCCGACCTGGGCTCGCTGGCCATGCCCACCGTGCGCGACGAGGCCTGGCGCTTCACCGACCTGACGCCGCTGGGTCGGTTGGCGTTGCAACCGGCCGGTCGCGCAGGCCTCTTGTCGGTTGCCGACATGGCGCACTTCCAGCTCGACGAGGCGCCGACACGGCTGGTGTTTGTCGATGGGTTTCATTCACCCGAGCTGTCCAGCCCGGCTGCCGACGCGGGCGGCGTGCTGGTGGCCAACCTGCCGGCGGCCCAAGCGATGCAGAACGACGTGGTCGAGCGGCATCTCGCTCGCCACCAGTCATCCGGGAGCGATGTCTTCGCGGCATTCAACACCGCCTTCCTGCGCGATGCGGCGGTGATCCTGGTGCCGCGCAACGCAACGCTCGCCGCACCGGTCCACCTGCTGTTCATCGCGACGCAAGCGGGGGTCGTCAGCCACCCGCGTTGCCTGCTGATCGCCGAATCGGGCAGTAGCCTGACGCTGATCGAGGACCACGTCTCGCTGCAAGGCGCAGCCTACCTGAGCAACGCCGTGACTGAGATCGTGCTGGCCGAGCAGGCGAAGGTTCAACACATCCGCATGCAGCGCGACGGCCCACAGGCGTTCCACATCGCCAACACCGTCGTCTCGCTGGGGCGCGGCAGCCACTATCAGTCGGTCGGCGTCGACATGGGTGCCCAGCTCTCGCGCCATCATCTGGACATCGTGCTGGGCGAAGGGGCCGAGTGCGCAGTGGACGGCCTGGCCGTGGTCTCGGGCGGCCAGCTGGCCGACACCCACAGCTGCATCGTCCACGCGCAGCCACACGGGCACAGTCGCCAACTGCACAAGTGCATCGCGGGCGACGCGGCACGCGCGGTGTTCAACGGCAAAGTGAGCGTGCGTCAGGGGGCGCAGCACACCGACGCGGCGCAGATGAGCCGCAACTTGCTGCTCGGCGCGCGGGCACGCATCGACACCCAACCGCACCTCGAGATCCTGGCCGACGACGTAAAGTGTGCGCACGGCGCGACGGTGGCGCCGCTCGACACCGAGGAGGTGTTCTATCTGCAGAGTCGCGGACTGTCCGACAGCGCCGCGCGTGCGTTGCTGACCCATGCCTTCGGCGCCGAGATCATCGCGCGCATTCCCGTCGCGTCGCTGCGCCAGCAGTTGCAGCAACGCATGCTGGCGCAAACCGGCAGCCGGCCATGAGCGCCCGTCAAGCCGACCTGAGCTGCGCCACGGCGCAGGACCGCGCCGCCGAGACCTTCGATCTGGAGCGCATCCGCGCGGACTTTCCGATCCTGCCCCAGCAGGTCCACGGCAAGCCGCTGGTCTACCTGGCCAACGCACCCTCTCGCCAGATGCCGCAGCCCGCCATAGACCGCCTGGTGCCTTACCAGACCACGGAGCACGCCAACATCCACCGGGCGGTGCCCACCCTGTCTGAACGGGCGACCGC
>JACMOG010000267.1 GCA_014378125.1 Vitreoscilla sp.
ATTCGATCGCGTCCTGGTCGCCGTGCCAGTCGGAGCCCTTGACGGTGTCGTAGAAGTGGTAGTGCCAGTTGTCCTCGATCATGTTGCCCAGCGTGGCGCCGATGCCGCCCTGCGCCGCGACGGTGTGCGAGCGCGTGGGGAACACCTTGGACAGCACGGCCACGTTGAGGCCCGCCAGCGACAGTTGCAGCGAGGCACGCATGCCGGAGCCGCCCGCGCCGATGATGACGACGTCGAACTTGCGCTTGGTGATGTTCGAGCTTGTGGATGAAGCGACGGTCATTCTCAGATTCTCCAGAGCACTTGCAGGGCCCAGCCGGCACAGCCGACGAGCCAGGCGATGGCGGCCACCTGCAGCACGAGGCGCGGGGCGACGGCCGTCACGTAGTCCATCAGGACGTCGCGCACGCCCACCCAGGCGTGCCAGATGATGGCGACGATGGTGACGAAGGTCAGCACCTTCATCCATTGATGCGCGAAGATGCCGCCCCACTTCTGGTAGCTCATCTCGCCGGGCATCAGGCACTCGACGACCAGCACGATGGTGAACAGTGCCATGAGCACGGCGGTGGCGCGTTGCGCCAGCCAGTCGCGCAGGCCGTAGTGGGCGCCGACGACGACGCGTTTCGATCCGTAATTGATTGACATGGTAGGCAGCCCGATCAGTAGCCGATGAACAGCTTGTAGGCGAACACGAGCGTCAGCGCGGCGGCGACGCCGATCGCGACGAGCGCCGAGACGCGGCCGAATTCCTTGTCCACCTGGTGCGTGAAATCCATGTACAGGTGGCGCACGCCGGCGCAGAAGTGCTGCAGGAAGCTCCAGATCAGCGCCAGCGTGGCCAGCTTCACCACGAAGGCCGGCACGAAGCCGATGCCGGCGACGAACGCGCTGCGGAACTGGTCGAACGAGACCTCGTCGGAGACGCTGGTGTCGAACATCCAGATCACGAACGGCAGCAGGATGATGATCACGAGCCCGCTGACGCGGTGCAGGATGGAGACCCAGCCCGCCGGCGGCAGCCGGTACTGGGTGGCGTCGATCAGGCGCATCTGCCCGGGTCGTTTCTTGATCGCCTTCGCGTCAGCCATGCTGGCTCCTTGTCGTTATGTCGTCTGGGCTGCGCCGTCGGGGCGCGACCTGGTGTCCGGAAAAACCCGCGAATTTTATGGCAATGCAACATGCGTTGCCCAAGTCGGGATTGAAGGCCGTCATTTTCAGTTCAGCGTGTTGCGGTAATGGTGGCTGTCGGTGCGATACAGCCCGCGCCGCAGTTCCACGGGCCGGCCGCCACCGCGCGGATCTTTTCCTCGGCGCGGATCATGCGCACGCCGAATTCGGCCTCGAACAGGCCGTACATGGGCCCGATGTAGTCGCTGAGCCGTTCGGCCGTGAGGCCCTTGAACATCAGCGCCGGCAGCCAGATCTCGTCCAGCACCACCGGTCGCTCGTCCTGGAGCAGCGTGCGCCGCACGAGGATCGCGCCTTCGGCGCCCTTCAGGTCGAGCGCGCGCGCCACCGGCGCGGGTGCGCGCATGCGCTTGCAGTCGAGGAAGTGGCGTTCCATGCCCCTGGGCTTGCCGTCGTCCGGCGCCAGGCGCAGGAAGCGGTACTGGATCTGCTCCTCGGCGTGCGTGGCCACGAAAGTGCCCTTGCCCTGGCGGCGCACCACCAGGTTCTCGGTGGCGAGCTCGTCGATTGCCTTGCGCACCGTGCCCTGGCTGACGCGGGAGCGCGCTGCGAGGTCGGTCTCGGCGGGAATGGCCTCGCCCGGCTTCCATTCGCCGTCCTGCAGGCTGCGCGTGATCAGCAACTTGATCTGCTGGTACAGCGGGCTGAAGGCGGGGCCGGACGGATCCGTGGACATGGCGGGCAGGGGAGGAGGGCGCGGAGGATCGGCCCGACCGCATTGCAGCACAGCCAGACGGCCGGCGTCCACCTTGTCCCGAGCATCCCACTGGGCTTGTCTTGTATAAGACATAAGATGATTGACCCTGTTCGGGTTTTTCCCTGGAGTCGCAGTAAACTTCGGCGCGAGCCTCGGGCTCGACACGCACGCCGGCTCGCCCGCGTCCGTTCCATCCTCTCGTCTCGGAGACATTTCCATGAGCAAGTCCCCCGTTCGCGTCGCCGTCACCGGCGCCGCTGGCCAGATCGGCTACGCCCTCCTGTTCCGCATCGCCTCGGGCGAGATGCTGGGCAAGGACCAGCCGGTGATCCTGCAACTGCTGGAGATTCCCGACGAGAAGGCCCAGAAGGCGCTCAAGGGCGTCATCATGGAGCTCGACGACTGTGCGTTCCCGCTGGTGGCCGGCATCGAGGCCCATGGCGACCCGATGACCGCGTTCAAGGACACCGACTACGCCCTGCTCGTCGGCGCCCGCCCGCGCGGCCCGGGCATGGAGCGCGCCGACCTGCTGGCCGCCAACGCCCAGATCTTCACGGCGCAAGGCAAGGCGCTCGACAAGGCGGCCTCGCGCGACGCCAAGGTGCTGGTGGTGGGCAACCCCGCCAACACCAATGCCTGGATCGCGATGAAGAGCGCCCCGAGCCTGCCGCGCGAAAACTTCACGGCCATGCTGCGCCTCGACCACAACCGCGCGCTGACGCAGGTCGCGCAGAAGACCGGCACCAAGGTCGGCGATATCGAGAAGCTGACGGTGTGGGGCAACCACTCGCCCACCATGTACGCCGACTACCGTTTCGCCACGGTCGGCGGCAAGGCCGTCAAGGACCTCATCAACGACCAGGTCTGGAACG
>JACMOG010000268.1 GCA_014378125.1 Vitreoscilla sp.
AATGTCCACTCGCAAGACCCTCCGCGCCCTGGCCGAGGCCCGCCGCGAGCTGCTTGTCCCCGGCGCGTTCAACGCGGTGGCGGCCAAGGTCATCGCCGGACTCGGCTTCGAGGGCATCCACGGCGACAGCTTCTGAAGGGGTCCGGCATATCCGCCGTACCCGGCGGCGATGCCTGACCCCGTTTCCATCACGAACAGGATCCAGACAATGTCCACTCGCAAGACCCTCCGCGCCCTGGCCGAGGCCCGCCGCGGCGTGCTGGTGCCCGGCGCGTTCAACGCGCTGTCGGCCAAGGTCATCGCCGATCTCGGCTTCGAGGCCATCTACGTCACCGGCGCCGGCGTCACCAACATGTGGTTCGGCATGCCCGACCAGGGCTTCATGGGCCTGCACGAGATCGCCGACCACACCGCGCGCACCCGCGACGCGGTGGACGTGCCGCTGATCGTCGACGCCGACACCGGCTTCGGCAACGCGCTCAACGTGCGCCACACGGTGCGCGTGCTCGAGCGCGCCGGCGCCGATTGCATCCAGCTGGAAGACCAGGGGGCGCCCAAGCGCTGCGGCCACTTCTCGGGCAAGGAGGTGATCTCCACCGAGGAGGCCGTGGCCAAGATCAAGGCCGCCGTCGACGCGCGCCACGACCCGGACTTCCTGATCAGGGCGCCCCCCGACGCCCCCGCCACTCACGGCTTCGAGGCCGCCATCGAGCGCGCGCATCGCTTCGCCGAGGCCGGCGCCGACCTCCTGTTCGTGGAGGCCGTCACCACAGCCGACGAGATTCGCGCGCTGCCCAGGCGCCTGGGCCCGCCGCAGCTCATGAACATGGTCATCGGCGGCAAGACGCCCATCTTCGGCGCCGAGGAGCTCGGCACGCTGGGCTACGGCATCGTGCTGTACGCCAACGCCGCGCTGCAGGGCGCCGTCGCCGGCATGCAGAAGGCGCTGGGCGTGCTCAAGGCCACGAAGCGGCTCGACGAGGATCCCGCGCTGGTGGTGCCGTTCTCCGAACGCCAGCGCCTGGTGGGCAAGCCCGAGTGGGACGCTCTGGAGAAGCGGTACACCTGACGCTCCGTCATCCTGCGCGCAGTCGCAGGATCCACACGTGAGTCATTCCGCGCGGAGGCTTCCTCGTCTCAGGCCGCTTCGCGCAGCTCCCTGGCAGCAGCGACCATGTTGGCCAGCGCCGGGATCACTTCGCTCCACTGCCGCGTCTTCAGCCCGCAGTCCGGGTTCACCCACAGCCGTTGCGCGGGGATGCGCTCGGCGGCCTTCCTCATCAGCCGCACGATGTGCTCCTGCGTGGGGATGTTGGGCGAGTGGATGTCGTACACGCCCGGGCCGATCTCGTTCGGGTACTTGAAGTGGTCGAACGCGTCGAGCAGTTCCATGTCCGAACGCGCGGTCTCGATGGTGATGACGTCGGCGTCCATGCCGGCGATCGACGCGATGATGTCGTTGAACTCCGAATAGCACATGTGGGTGTGGATCTGCGTCTCGTCGCGCACGCCGTTGGCGGTGATGCGGAACGACTCCACCGCCCAGTCGAGGTAGTTGCCCCACTGCGACTTGCGCAGCGGCAGGCCTTCGCGCAGCGCGGCCTCGTCGATCTGGATGATGCGCACGCCGGCGTTCTCCAGGTCCAGCACCTCCTCGCGGATCGCCAGCGCGAGCTGCAGGCACGACGCGGAGCGCGGCTGGTCGTCGCGCACGAACGACCAGTTCAGGATCGTCACCGGGCCGGTGAGCATGCCCTTCATCGGCTTGGTGGTGAGCGACTGCGCGTACCGGGTCCATTCCACCGTCATCGCCTTCGGGCGCGAGATGTCGCCGAACAGGATGGGCGGCTTCACGCAACGTGAACCATAGGACTGCACCCAGCCGAACTCGCCGAACGCGTAGCCCTCCAGCTGCTCGCCGAAGTATTCGACCATGTCGTTGCGCTCGGCCTCGCCGTGCACCAGCACGTCGAGCCCCAGCGACTCCTGCTCCTGCACGCTGCGCGCGATCTCGGCCTTCATCGCGATCGTGTAGCTCGCGGGGTCGAGACGGCCCGCCTTGAACTCGCTGCGCGCGTGACGGATCTCGGCGGTCTGCGGGAACGAACCGATGGTGGTGGTGGGATACGCGGGCAGCTTCAGCAACGCGGACTGCCGGGCCGAGCGTTGCTCGTAGGCGCTGTGGCGGCGGCCCAGGTCCAGCGTCAGGCGCCCGACGGCGGCGCGCACCTTCGGATCGTGCACGCGCGGGGAGAGCCGGCGCGCGTCGACGGCGGCCTGGTTGGCGACCAGCGCATCGCGGGCCCACTCCCGCCCCAGGTTCAGGGCGGTGGCCAGCACCTCCAGCTCGCCGGGCTTCTGCAATGCGAAGGCCAGCCAGGACTTCACGTCGGCGTCCAGCTTCTTCTCGCTGGCGAGATCCACAGGCACGTGCAGCAGCGAGCACGACGGCGCGATCCACAGCCGCTCGCCGAGACGGTCGCGCAGCGGCTCGAGCCAGTCGAGGACGGCATTCAGGTCGGTCTTCCAGATGTTGCGGCCGTTGATCACGCCCAGCGACAACACCTTGTGCGACGGCAGCATGTTGAGCAGCGGCAGCACGTCTTCGCGGCCATTGACGGCGTCGATGTGCAGGCCGGCGACCGGCAGGTTGGCCGCCAGGTACATGTTCTCCTGGAGCTGGCCGAAATACGTGGCCACCAGCAGCTTGACGCGGCAGGCCTTGAGCGCGTGGTAGGCCGTGTTGAACGCGTGCTGCCAGTCCGCGTCGAGCTCGGTGACCAGCACCGGTTCGTCGACCTGCACCCATTCGACGCCCTGGGCGGCGAGCTCGTCGAGCAGCTGCGCGTACACCGGCAGCAGGCGCGGCAGCAAGGCGAGCTTGTCGGAATCGTCCTTGGCCTTGCCGAGCGCGAGGTACGTGACCGGGCCGACGATCACCGGCTTGGCCTTGACGTTCTGCGCCTTGGCCTCGGCCAGCTGTTCGACCAGGCGCGAGGCGTCCAGCCTGAACTCGGTGCCGGCGTGGAACTCGGGCACGATGTAGTGGTAGTTGGTGCCGAACCACTTGGTCATCTCGCCGGCGGCCACGCCGCCACCGCAGCACTCGGCGTGGTCGACGCTGTGCGCCGAGCGGCCGCGCGCGACGCGGAAGTAGTTGTCCAGCGCGTCGCCATGGAAGTCGCGCACGCGCTCGGGCAGGTTGCCGAGGGTGAAGCTCATGTCCAGCACCTGGTCGTAGTACGCGAAGTCACCCACCGGCACCAGGTCGAGGTTGGCCTGGTTGATCCAGTGGCGCTGGCGCAGTTGTCCGCCGAGCGACTTCAGCGCGTCGAGCGACGACTCGCCCTTCCAGTAGGACTCGAGCGCGAACTTCAGTTCGCGCTTCGCGCCGATGCGGGGAAAGCCGAGGTTGTGGGTCTGGGTCATGGAAGGCGCTCTCAGGAGTGAAGGCGAATCGTAGGGATCCCGGGTCATGACGTAAAATGGTTATTCCTCACCTATCCATGAGATCTGCTCATGATCGAGCGTATCCACCTGAGCATCATCCAGGAGGTCGACCGGCAGGGCTCGCTCACCGCGGCTGCCAACGTGCTGTGCCTCACCCAGTCGGCGCTGAGCCACTCGATGCGCAAGCTCGAGGAGCAGTTGGGCACGCAGATCTGGCTGCGCGAGGGCCGCAGCCTGCGGCCGACGCAGGCAGGCCAGTACCTGCTGGCCGTGGCCAACCGCGTGCTGCCGCAACTGGCGCTGGCCGAGGAGCGCATCCAGCAGTTCGCCGCGGGCGAGCGCGGCAGCCTGCGCATCGGCATGGAGTGCCACCCCTGCTACCAGTGGCTGCTGAAGGTGGCGTCACCCTACCTGGCGCGCTGGCCCGACGTCGACGTCGACGTGAAGCAGAAGTTCCAGTTCGGCGGCATCGGCGCGCTGTTCGGCTACGAGATCGACCTGCTCGTCACGCCCGACCCGCTCTACAAGCCCGGGCTGCGCTTCGAGCCGGTGTTCGACTACGAGCAGGTGCTGGTGGTGGCGCAAGACCATCCGCTGGCGGGCGTGGCGTACGTCAAGCCGGCGCAGCTCACCGGCGAGGTGCTCATCACCTACCCGGTGGACATCGAGCGGCTCGACATCTACACGCAGTTCCTGATGCCCGCGGGCATCACGCCGAAGCGTCACAAGCCCATCGAGACGACCGACATCATGCTGCAGATGGTGGAGAGCGGCCGCGGCGTGGCCGCGCTGCCGCGCTGGCTGGTGGACGAGTACGCCGCGAGGATGAAGGTGGTGCCGGTGCGGCTGGGCCGGCACGGCATCGCCAAGCAGATCTTTCTCGGTGCACGCGAAGCCGACTTCGACATCGACTACCTCAAGGCATTCGTCGATCTCGCGCGCGAAGCCCCCGCGACCTGAAGACGCGCGCGCGGGACGAGAGGGCTCTTCCCGTCCGCGGGCATTGATGGATTGTTGTTGGCGCGGCCGCCATTCTTTGCGACTTCTTTATGCGGGATTCGCTCAAATGACGTCAGGCCCGAGGAAGCGCGACGCGAACACCGAGGACCATTCACCTCCTCGTCCTTCGCAAACGCCATGCTCGCCACCGTCCTCGGAAGCATCACGTCCAGACATCGCGCCTGGGCCTTCGCCCTGCTTTGGCTGCTGGCGTTGACCATCCTGAACGTGCAGACAGGGGGCGCCTGTCGCTCGACCTTCCTCTTCGCGATCCCGGTTGCCGTGGTGTCCTGGAGCGACGTCCGGCTGGGTTTTCTCTTCGCGGCACTGGCGGTGGTCGCCGCCAGGTTCGGCGGTGCGCTGCCCGAGCCAGCCTCGTCGAGTCCTCTCTGGCTCGATGCCATGCTCGCGTTCGTCAAGCTGAGCATCGACGCGGTCGTCGTGAATGCGTGGGGCCGCCATCGCCGTCGTCGCGCTGGCGCGAAGGCGGCGGCCGAGGGGATTCCTCTCCACGATGCCGGCTCGCACGACCGACAGCAAAAGGAACCCCGATGAAGCCGGAAATGAAACGGGTCGCCATCTGGCTCCAACCCGAAGAGATCCATCTCGATGTCGACCTGCGGAACTCGACCCACGCGCTCGAGTTCATCGCCGGGGTGATCGGAGAACACCATGGCCTGGAGCCAGGGCCGATCTTCCGAGCGTTGTCGCGCCGGGAGCAGGCCGGCTCCACCGCGCTGGGCGGCGGCTTCGCCGTGCCGCACGCGCGCATCCCGGGCATCGAGCGTCCGTTGACGGTCCTCGTGCGGGCAAGCCATCCCATCGAATTCAACGCGCCCGACCACGATCCCGTCTCGTTGATGCTGGCCATCCTCGTGCCCGAGCAGGGCGACCGCGACGATCATCTGCGGCTGCTCGCGCTCGTGGCCGAGTTGTTCTCCAACCCGCGCTTTCGCGCCAGGATGGACCTGGGCTCGACGCCGGCACTGGTGGCCGAATCCCTGCGCGAGGGCATCGCCAGGCTCGAAGGCTGACCGAGCGGCTGAACCTCTCCTGCCCCGACGATCTCCTTCACCCCGCCCGACGACCCCCCCTGCGATCCGCGTCGACGCTGCCACGGTCGATGACCTGCGTGCGCTTGTCGACCTCGGAGAGGCCGTGTTCACTGGAGATCGCATCTCCGCGCGCAGTTGGCGCGCGTTCCTGGTGAGCCCCACGGCCAGCGTGGCCGTGGCCCGCGAGGAGTGCGGACGCGAGCGTCGCATCGTGGGCGCGACCGTCGTCCTGCAGCGCTTGAACAGTTCCGTCGCGCGGCTGTATTCCATCGCCGTCGCCAGCGATTGGCAGGGGCGCGGCCTGTCCACCTCGCTGCCGCAGGACGCGGCGCAGCGAATGCGTGACACCGGCGCGGCCGTCCTTCGTTGATCCAGTACAGGCTGCCGCTGACCTGCACGGCGCCCCCGGCCAGGCCTTGCTTGGAACCCCGCTCGTAGCTCCAGACGGAGTCGGACTTGTAGAGCAGCGGCTCCGCGCTGTCGCCACCCAGCGCCGCCAGGTCGGACTGGCAGGTGGGATTGCTGGCGAGCGACGGATTGGCGCCGCCCGCGCGGAAGCCCTTGCTGGCCGTGGCGTAGTACAGCGCGTCGGGCGTGGCCTGCCACGACGGGCCGGCCTTGGGCGTCACCGGGTGCTCCACGTCCGAGCCGGTGAAATAGGCCGGGCCACCGCTCCACCAGCCGCCCAGCGTACTGTCGAACGACGCCGTGGTGCGCGTCAGGCGCAGCCCCAGCGAGGCGGTCAACTGCGGCGTGATCTTGAAGCCGGCCTCGCCGTACAGCGCGAGGTCGGTCGTCTTGAAGTGATCGCTCTCGGTGTAGCTGGTGTTGCCACCCAACGGGTCCTGCGGGTCGTACAGCGCGCCGCCGCCGCCCCACAGCGCGTCGTACATCGAGAAGAGTTGCGCCACGTTCTCGTAGATGTCCTGCACGTAGCCCTGCTTGGCGCTCTGGAAGTAGAGGCCGCCGATCCAGCTCAGGCGGTCGTCCTTCTTGTCGTTCGACGTGAAGCGCACCTCCTCGGTCCAGTTGTCCTGCGTGTTGCGCGTGAACGAGTTGGCCGTGGCCAGGCCCTTCTGCGCCGGCAGCGGCAGGATGGTGGGCGGGAAGCCGGCGGGCACGTCCAGGTTGTTGAGGATCTCGCGGCCCTCGCCGTAGTTCGAGTAGTCGTCGATGCGATCCTGCTTGCGGTCGAGGTTGGACACGATCAGCTTCATCGACACCGGCTTGAAGTCGTATTCCACCGACAGCGCGGCGATGCCGAAGCGGTCGTTGTCCGGCTGCGCGATGTTGAAGTTGCTCTTGTCCTTGCCCAGCGCCTCGCTGTAGGTGGCGCGGTCGGCCTGGCGGACGTTCTGGTAGTAGTACGACGGCGTGATGGTGAGATCGTCCGCCGGCTCGATGCGCATCGACAGTCGCGCCACCTGCGCGTTGCTCGAGTTGATGTTGCGCTTGAGCAGCTGGCCGGTGGTGGGCGAGTACGCGTCCACGTAGCCCCCTTCATGCTGGTACCACAGGCTCACGCGAAAGCCCGCCAGGTCGGTGACCAGGGGCGAATCCAGCACCACCCCCACCTCGGCCGACGGCGCCCCGTCCTGCGTGGCGCTCGCCTCTCCGAGTTCGATCCGTACAGCGTGCCCTGCGGGCCGCGCAGCACCTCCACGCGCTCGAGGTCGAAGATCTTCGGCAGGGGACTGCCGACGCACAGGAACGGGCAGCCCGCGATGTTGCGCAAGGAATTCGCCAACGTGCCGGGCCTCACCCTGCCGGGCATCAAGATCTTCATGGACGGCGTGGTGGAGTTCCCGTCGCAGAGCGCGGCGATGTCCAAGCCGTACGCCAAGACCAACAAGATGGGCGACCTGCTGTTCACGCCGGCGCAGTTCGCGGCCGTGGCCACGCAGGCGGACGAGGCCGGGCTGATCGTCCACGTGCACTCCATCGGCGACCTGGGCACCACCACCGCGCTCGACGGCTTCGCCGCCGCCCGCAAGGCCAATGGCAACAGCGGCCTGCCGGACACCATCACGCACCTGCAGTTTGTCCAGCCGACCGACTACGACCGGTTCAAGGCCCTGGGCGTCATCGCGTCGCTCCAGCTCTTCTGGGCCACCGCCGAGGAGGATTCGGTCGACCTCGTCAAGCCCTACGTCGATCCGCAGCTCTACCCGTCGATGTATCCGGCGCGTTCGCTGCTCGACGCCGGCGCCACCATCGCGGGCGCCAGCGACTGGCCGGTGTCCACCGCGAACCCGTTCCAGGCGATCTACCAGGCCGAGACGCGCAAGGGCCCGAAGGGCGTGCTGAACATCGCCGAGGCCATGCCGCGCCACGCCATGCTGCTGGCCTACACGATCAACGCGGCCAAGGCGATCAACCAGCAGGCCTCGCTCGGATCCATCGAGGCGGGCAAGCTCGCCGCCTTCACGATGGTCGACCGCGACGTGACCACCGTGCCCGCCGAGGCGCTGCGCGACACCAAGGTGCTGGGCACCATGGTGGACGGCCAGTGGGTGTACGGCGGAGCCCAGGCCGCGTCGAACCGGTAAGAGGAGTCTCCACGGCCGGGGTACAGCCCTTGCCGGCCCGAAGGACGGCGCCACTCCCGGCCGCAAGCCCTTCACGGAGACTCCATGAAAGCGCTCACGTACCACGGCTCGAAGGATGTACGCGTCGAGACCGTCGCCGATCCCAAGATCGTCGAGGTGGACGACATCATCCTGCGGGTGACCGCCACCGCGATCTGCGGATCCGACCTGCACATCTATCGCGGCAAGATCCCGATGATGGAGCACGGCGACATCCTCGGCCACGAGTTCATGGGCATCGTGGAAGAGGTGGGCCCGGCCGTGCTGCGCGTAAAGAAGGGCGACCGCGTCGTCATTCCGTTCACGATCTCGTGCGGCCAGTGCTTCTACTGCAACCTGAAGCTGTTCGCCGCCTGCGAGACCACCAACACCGGCCGCGGCGCCATCGTCAACAAGAAGGACACCAAGCCCGGCGCTGCGCTGTTCGGCTACAGCCACCTGTACGGCGGCATTCCCGGCGGCCAGGCCGAGCTGGTGCGCGTGCCCAAGGCCAACGTGGGCCCGCTGATAATCCCCGACTCGGGCCTGCGCGACGAGCAGGTGCTGTTTCTCTCCGACATCCTGCCCACCGGCTACATGGCGGCCGTCAACGCGGCCATCGGCAAGGGCTCGAGCGTGGCGATCTTCGGGGCGGGCCCGGTGGGCCTGATGGCCGCCGCCTCGGCGCGCCTGCTGGGCGCCGAGCGCATCTTCATGGTCGACCACCACCAGTACCGGCTCGACTTCGCTCAGCAGGCCTTCGGCGTGGAGCCCATCAACTTCGACAAGGTGGACGATCCCGCCAACGTGATCATCGACCGCATGGCCGGCAGCGGCGTGGATTCGTCGATCGACGCCGTCGGCTTCGAGGCCAAGGGCAGCGTGATCGAGAGCGCGCTGGCCGCCGTCAAGCTCGAAGGCTCCAGCGGCGCCTCCGTGCGCCAGGCCATCGCCGCCACGCGGCGCGGCGGCTCGGTGTCGTTGCCGGGCGTGTATGCGGGGTGGGTGCACGGCTTCCTGCTC
>JACMOG010000269.1 GCA_014378125.1 Vitreoscilla sp.
CGACGCCACGTGCACCACCGCCCGCGGGACGGTGGCATCGTAGAGCGCGTTGAACGCCGGCGCGGCCTGGGAGAACGCCGGCGTGCCGGGCAGCAGCACGTTGCCCTGCAGGCCGGTGGACAGCGAGGCCCAGTCGGGGCCCGTCACCGGCGGCGGCGCGGGCGGGGTGCTGCCTCCGCCACCGCCACAACCGACCAGTTGAAGCGCGGTGGCCGAGCCCGCCGCGGCGATGAAATGTCTGCGATCCATGGGGCAGGACGATAGCCGCACTTGCCGCGCGAGTGTCACCAAAGGTTCGCAACTCGGCCGTGGGCGCCGAACAACTCGCTGCGCAGTGAACGTCTGGTCACACCTTGTCGCATACGGTAGGGAGTTTCTAGAAAGCGTCACGACATCGTCACGGGCGACCCCTAACGTCCGCGCTTTCGTCGATTCACGAGATCCCCGATGACCACACCGTCCTTCGCGACCGCGCGCCCCCGCGCGCTCGTCGCCACGCTCGCCGCAGCGGCCACCCTCGCCGCCTGCGGTGGCGACAAGACCTCCAGCAACGCCCCCGCCGCCGGCACCACCGTCGCGCTGGCGATGATGGAGACCACCGACCTGCACCAGAACATCCTCAGCTACGACTACTACAAGCTCGCCGCGGACAACTCCGTGGGCATCGAGCGCACGTCCACGCTCATCAAGCAGGTGCGCGCCGCCAACGTCAACACGATGCTGTTCGACGCCGGCGACATCATCCAGGGCACGGTCCTGGGCGACTACCAGGCGCTGGTGAACAAGGTGCCCTGCACCGACAAGCTGGCCATCTTCAAGGCGATGGACGCCATCGGCTACGACGCCGGCACCATCGGCAACCACGAGTTCAACTACGGCCTGGGCTATCTTGGCCAGGTGACGGGCCACCAGTTCAACGTGAAGAACCTGGCCGCGCCGTCCGCGCAGGCCAAGTGCGCGGGCCCGGCGTATCCGCAGGTGCTGGCCAACGTGATCAGCACCACCGACTCCAAGCCCATCTTCGACCCGTACGTCATCCTCACGAAGAACCTCAGCGCCACCACGCCCGATGGCAAGACGGTGACCGTGCCGGTGAAGGTGGGCGTGATCGGCTTCACGCCGCCGTTGATCATGGCCTGGGACAAGGGCAACCTCGACGGCAACGTCACCACCACGGGCCTGAAGGAGACGGCCGAGAAGTACACCCCCGAGATGAAGGCCAAGGGCGCCGACATCATCGTGGCCGTGTCGCATGGCGGCCCGGACGGCGCCGACTACTCGCCCACGATGGAGAACGGCAACCTCTACCTCGCGCAGGTGCCGGGCATCGACGTGCTGATGATGGGCCACATGCACCAGGTGTTCCCCAACGCCGCCAGCACGGTGGCCGCGTTCGCCGTCGCCGGCGTCGACAAGACCAAGGGCACGGTCGCGGGCGTGCCGGCCGTGATGGCCACCTTCTGGGGCAAGAACCTGGGCGTGGTCAACCTCACCCTGAAGTACGGCCCGACCGGCTGGGCCGTGGACAAGACGGCCACCACCACGGCGTCGATCTCCACGCAGAACGCCGACAAGTCGTACGTGGCCGCGGACGCCGCCATCGCACCGCTCGTCAAGAGCGAGCA
>JACMOG010000270.1 GCA_014378125.1 Vitreoscilla sp.
ACCGACAGCTCCGACTGGGCCACCAACTGCCCCGAATACAAGGTGACCGCCGTGCAGGTGATGCCCGTGGCGCAGCCCTCCACGTGGCAGCGCGCGTACAAGGACTTCAACGATGACCAGGAACGCTTCCTCGCCGACGCGCGCCTCGGCGCGGGCGTCGTCGCGGTGACCGGCAAATGACGGCCGATGCCGATGCCGGAGCCGAGGCGGGAGCCGGAGCCGGCGCGGAGCGCCTGGACGTGCGTGTGCGCCGCGACGGCACGGTCACCGACGGAAGCGACTGGCTCGCCGACGAGGTGCCCGTCGCGCTGATCTTCAACGGCATCTCGCACGCGGTGATGCTCGCCACGCCGCTCGACCTGGAAGACTTCGCGCTGGGCTTCGGCCTCACCGAGGGCCTGCTCGACCGACCCGACGAGCTCTACGACGTCGACGTGCAGCCCGATCCGGCGGGCATGCGCATCGAGATGGAGGTGTCCAGCGCCTGCTTCGCGCGCCTGAAGGACAAGCGCCGCTCGATGGCCGGGCGCACCGGTTGCGGCCTGTGCGGCACCGAGAGCCTCGACCAGGTGGAGCCGCCCCTGCGGCCGCTGGTGCCGGCCACGTGGCCGCTGTCGCCGCCGGCCATCGCGGCGGCGCTGCGCGCGCTGCCGGAGCGACAGGCGCTGCAACAGCGCACCGGCGCCACGCACGCCGCGGCGTGGTGTTCGCCGGACGGCCGGGTGCGCCTCGTGCGTGAGGACGTGGGCCGCCACAACGCGCTCGACAAGCTGGTGGGCTCGATGGTGACCGCCGGCGTCGACCCGCGCGACGGCTTCTGCTGCATCACGAGCCGCGCCAGCGTGGAGATGGTACGCAAGGCCGTGGCGGCCGGCATCACGGCTCTGGTCGCCGTCTCGGCGCCCACGTCGCGCGCGGTAGCCACGGCGCGCCGAGCGGGCCTCGCGCTGGCCGGATTCGCGCGCCGCGACGACCTCGTGCTCTACGCCGATCCCGACCGTTTCCGCGAGGCCTGACCATGGATCTCGACAACCTCGTCGTGATGGCCAACCGCATCGGCCGCTTCTTCGAGGCGCAGCCCGATCGCGACGAGGCCCTGGCCGGCATCGCCGAGCATGTGAAGAAGTTCTGGGAGCCGCGCATGCGCGCCCAGATCCTGGCGTCGCTCGATACGGGGCAAAGTGCCGCGCTCAGCGACATCGTGCGGGCGGCATTGACCATGCATCGTGCGGTGCTGCAGCCGGCCTGAAATGAAAAAGCCCGCGCGAGGCGGGCTTCAACAGGCGGGGCGGCCGATCAGGAGACGACCAACGCGATTGCGCCCGCGCCGGTGGCGCCTTTGGCGTCCTTGACGATGACGTTGAACTTGTACGTCCCCTTGACGGCGCCGACCCAGTACAGCATGCCGGAGGACGTGAGCTTTACGCCGGTGGGCGCGCCGGAGAGGCTGTAGCTCAAGGCGTCGCCGTCGGCGTCCTTGCCGGACACCATCGTGGACCACGTGGCGCCCGCCTTCACGGCGAAGCTGGCGGCGGCGAGCGTGGGCGCGTGGTTGGTCGACGCGGTGGGCGTGGTGGCGGTGGCCACGGTGAACTTCGCTGCCTGGGTGGACGCGTAGCCGTAGTTGTCGGTCACCTTCGCCGTGAAGGCGTAGGTGCCGGCGACTGCACTTGCCCAGCTTATGGCGCCGGTGGTGCTGACGGCGAGGCCCGACGGGGCGCCGGTGACGCTGTAGGTGAGCGTGCCCGTGTTCGGGTTCGTGGCTGACAGCGCGCCGGAGAACGCGCTGCCGCCGGTGGCCGTATAGACGCCGTTCGACGTGAACGCCGGGTTCGTGCCCGGGATGACTTTCAGCGCGTATGTGGCCTGCGCTGACTTGCCGGCGGCGGTGGTGGCCTTGGCGGTGAAAGAATAGCTGCCGGCGACGGGCGCCGCCCACTTCAGCGTGCCGGTGGTGTCCACCGTGAGGCCGCTCGGAGCGCCGCTCAGCGTGTAGCTGGTGGTGGTGCCCGAGGGCGCCGTGACGTTGAGCGATTGGCTCAGCGCGGCGGTGGACTTGCCGGTGTAATTGCCGCCGGGAACGGTCGGCGCCCCGGTGGCAACAGCGGTGGTGGTGGAGACACCAGTGAGCGAGGCGAGAAGCCCGGTCGCGTTGGGCGTTCCGAGGCCTGTGGTCATGTCGTAGCCAACGCCGGCCTTGCAGGTGGCACAAGTGCCGTTGCTGCCTTCGGTGACGTCGCCCATCGACGAGGCATAAGCACCCGGAACGGCGGCAATCGACTTGTAGAGCATGGTGTGAATATCGCCCAGCGCCGCCTTGGAGTTGACAGCGCGGATGGCGTTGGCCACAGCCACGATGCCGGCCCATTGCGGTGCCGCGATGCTGGTGCCGGCGTAGGCGCTCCACACCGTGGCAGCGCCTGGCAGCGTCAGCGCCACATATTGACCGGTCGTCGGACTGGCATTGAAGGCCACGTCTGGCACGGCGCGGCGTGCCAAGGCAACGCCGCCTGGCGACATGAAACCGCTCTGGTAGGCTGGCAGGGGCACCTTCGCGCTCATGCCGCCGCCGGTGCTCGACCAGGCAACTTCGGTGCGGGCACTGCCCGACCAGTTCATGCCCGTGCCACCAACGGCCAGCACGCTGGGCGACACAGCGGGCCAGAGCACTTCGGTGCCCGCGTCGCCAGCGGAGGCGACGTAGGTCATGCCGGTGCCCACGAAATAGCCGTCATACGACGCCGCCCAGCCGGCTTCGACGGAGCCGAAGCTCATCGACACGACGCCCGCACCCAGCTTCTTTACAAGCTGCGTCGCGCCCAGGATGCTGCTGGACATAGGATCGGGCATCTCCACTAGCACGATGCGTGCGAGCGGCGCGATCGCGTGAGCCCACTGCACGTCGAGCTTGCTCTCCGGCGCCCAGGTGCCGTTGTAGGCCGGCACGGCGGCCGTCATCGTGTTGGTGAGCGTGGAATGGAGCTGGGAGAACGTGCAGGTAGACGGCGCGGCTGCCAGCGTGGTGGCGGTGGTGGCCACCACCACGTTGGTGCAGGTGGGCAGGCCGAACTTGGTGGAGAACGCGTTGAGGTCGGACAGCGCGGTGGCGTCGTGGTACGCGTCGATCAGATAGATGGTCTGGCCTGCGCCCAACGCCGCGGCCTGCGCGGTGGTAAGCGAGGCGCCGACGGCGGGGAGCGCCACGAGGCCGTAGGCCGCGCGAATCTGCGCGGGCGTGAATACGGTGCCGGTGATGGTGGTGGCGTTTGGGGTCACCGTTTCGCTGGGAGCAGACGCTGTGCGCATGCGGCCGAGTTCGGAGATGCGCTTGGTCAGCACGTCGCGCGACAGGCGCGCGGTGGGGAGATCGGCCAAGTCACCGTCCGCCTGCCAGCTCTTGGGCGCGTAGCGCGCCGAGGTGTTGGTGCCGCCGGCGTCGGACGCGGTGGGCTCGTCGAGCAGCACCGGGGCCATGTGATAAGCGGGAGTGACCTCGGTGGCGGCCACCTGGGTCGCCGTGCCGGAGTCGATCGCGGCGACGTCGCCGAAAGCGGAAGAGGCGGCCGCGTCGGCGCTGGCAGTGGCG
>JACMOG010000271.1 GCA_014378125.1 Vitreoscilla sp.
GACGGCGACCGGGCCGCGGGGCTGCGCGCCGCGCTCGCCGACCGCGACGTCGCCGATCGCCGGGCCGAGGAGGGCGCCCGGCGTGGCGGACGCGGCATGGCCGCGGCCGTGATGCGCCGCGTGCTCGAGGCGTGATGGCGCAGGGCGAGCTCGACGCCCCGCCTGCGGCGCACCTGCCGCCGGCCGTTCGCCTGCCCTCGGCGCTGCGGCGCCAGCAGCTGGTGCGGCTGTCGGGCGAGGGCTGGGCCCGCGTGCTCGACGCGCCTTGGGAGGCCCCCGCGCGCCAGTGCCTCGCGCTGTGGGCGGCGCGCGGGCTGCCGCTGGTGGTCACGCGCCAGCCCGTCGCCGCGTCCGACACGCTGGCCACGGGGCTGCCCGCGCCGGCCCGCTTCCGGCGCTTGCGCCTGGCGCTGGCCGTCGCGCCGCGGCACGTGATGTTCCTCGACGAGTTCCCGGCCGCCGAGGCCGTGTCGCGGCTGCTGCCGCGTTCGCAGGTGGCGACATGGCGTGCGCTGGTCGCGCGGCTCGCCGAAGTGGATTGCGCGCCGCGCGTGTACGGCGGCTATGGCTGGCAGGCGATCACGCGGCTGGCCTACGTGCACGCCGCGTCCGACCTCGACCTGCTGCTGCCCGTGAGCTCGCAGCCGCAGGCCGACGCGGTCGCCGGGCTGCTGGCCGACATGGCGTGGGACGGCCCGCGGCTGGACGGCGAGCTGCTGTTTGCCGACGGCGCGGCCGTGGCCTGGCGCGAGTGGCTGGCGCATCGGCAGGGGCGCACGGCGCGGGTGCTGGTCAAGCGCCTGCACGGCGTGGCACTCGAGGCGCCCTGACATGCCGTCGAGTGCGTTGCGCGTCGACACGGCGGCCCCGCCGGGCGCGTGTTCGTTGGCCGGGGGTGCGTTCCACGCAGCGCTGGGCCGCGCCGCCATCGGGGCGCTGTACGACGAGCTCGCGCTGGAGCCCAAGCCGGGCCTCGTGTCGTTCGCCGATGCCGGCAGCCACCGCGACATGGACGCCGGCACCTTCCTGCGCAGCCTGTTCGCGCTGCGCCATTTCTTCGTGCGCGTGGCGGCGCAGGGCGCGGCCAGCGCCGAATTCGCGCCGCTGGCCGTGCTGGGCATCGCGGCCGAGGCCCGCATGCTGCACGCCACCGGCGGCGTCAACACGCACCGCGGCGCCATCTTCACGCTGGGGCTGCTGGGCGCCGCCGCCGGGGCCGCGCGCGCCAGCGGCCTCGCCTGCGACCCCGCCCGCCTGCGCGGCACGTTGATGGCGCGCTGGGGGGTGGCGCTCGCGGCCCGCGCCGAGACGACGCGTGAATCGCACGCCGCCTGCGCTGCAATGGCACATGAATCGCACGGCGCCCGTGCCGCGCGCGAGCATGGCCTGCGCAGCGCGGCGGACGAGGCCGCGCAAGGCCTCCCGACGCTGTTCGACCACGTGCTGCCGGCCCTGCGGGCCGCGCGCCGCGCCGGTGCCGACGAGCGCGGCGCGCGGCTGCACGCGCTGTTCACCGCCATGGCCGAGGTCGACGACACCAACCTCGTGCATCGCGGCGGCCTGCAGGGCCTGGGCGACGCGAAGTCGCTGGCGCGTCGCTTCCTCGCCGAGGGCGGCGGCATGTCATCCGACGCCGTGGCGCGGGCGGCATGCGTTCATGCGGTCTTCGTCGAGCGCCGGCTGTCGCCGGGCGGCGCGGCCGACCTGCTCGCCGCGGCCTGCTGGGTCGACCGCGTCGAACGGCTGCACGGCGGCGTGGCGCCGTGAGCGTCGCGCTGCTGTTTCCCGGCCAGGGCACGCAGCACCAGGCGATGCTGGCGTGGCTGGAGTCCGAGCCGGCGGCCGCGCCCGTGCTGGCCGAAATGGCGTCGCGGGTCGGCGCCGACTGGCGCGAGCGGCTCGACGACCTGGCGTGGTCGCAGTCGGACGCGGTCGCGCAGCCGCTGGTCACCGGCGCCAGC
>JACMOG010000272.1 GCA_014378125.1 Vitreoscilla sp.
ACGCCGTTGGGCAGCGCCCGCAGCTTCTGGGTGCCGACCGCCACGCCGTGGATGCGCACGTCGTCGTCGTGCGCGTGGGCCGGCATCGCGCTGGCGACGGGGCCCAGCACGGCAAGCAAGGACAGCAGGCGGTGCGGCATGACGGCCCCCTCGACGCTCAGGCGGGCGCCCAGGCCTCGGACATCACGCGGCGGAAGTTGCCACCCAGGATCTTCTCGATGCGCGACGCGGCGTGGCCGCGCGCGGCCAGCAGGTCGGCCAGGCGCTGGAACTGCGTAGGGCCGCACAGGTCGGGCAGGAAGGTGGAGACGTCGGCGGTCTCGCCCGGCGCGCCGATGCCCAGCGCGCGACGCTGCGCGATCTCGTCCTCCAGGTGGCGCCGGTAGGCCGTCATGTCGTCCTGGCCGGTGGTGCCGCCGTCGGTGCCCAGGCCCACGTGGTCCTCGCCGCAGACGTCGATCGCGTGCTCCAGGTGGGCCACCAGGTCGGCGGCCATCGGCTGTCCGGCCAACCGCAGGTAGGGCATGAAGTACAGGCCCACCACGCCCCCCTTGGCGGCGAGCACCCGCAGCCCGGCGTCGCTCTTGTTGCGCGGGTGGTCGGCCACGGCACGGCAGCCGGCGTGCGTGATCGCCACGGGCCGCCGCGCGAGCCCCAGCGCGTCGAGGCAGGTCTTCGCGCTGCTGTGGCTCAGGTCCACCAGCACGCCCTCGGCCTGAAGGCGCTCCAGCACGTCGGCGCCGAAGCGCGACAGGCCCTGGTCATCGGCCACCGTGGCACCGTCGCCGACCGCGTTGCGGCCGTTGTAGGTGAGCTGGATCACGCGCACGCCCATCTTGGCGAACAGGCGCACGCGCTCCACCTCGCGGCCCAGCATCTCGGTGTTCTGGAAGCCGAAGATCACGCCCACCTGCCCGGCCTCGGAGGCCGCGGCGATGTCGGCCACGGCCAGCACCCGACGCAGCGACTCGGGGTGTTGCGAGATGAAGGGGTTCCAGCCGGTGATGTCGCGCACGGTCTCGCAGAACGCATCGGCGGTGCCGGCCACGTGCCCCAACGTGACGTTGACCGCCGACAGCCCCGCGCTGCGCGCGTCGGCCAGCGAGCGCGCGTCGATGGCGCGCGTCCCACCCAGGTACACGGCGGCGTTGGCGGCCGCGGCATCGGCATGCACCGGCGGCGGCAAGTTCGGGTTGTCCAGCACGCCCAGGGCGTTGATGGTGGCGAAACGGCTCTTGATCACGGGCTTCCTCGGGGTGTCAGTACAGCGCGGCAACGCGGCGAGTGACTAGAAGATTATTCTAGAATACTATTCGCACCATGGCGAGGAGAAATTTGTCCGCATCCCAGGCCGCCGCGCCCGACCGGCTGCTCGAGCTGGCCCTGCCCGACGCGCGCCAGGCCAGCCGGCGCAGCGTGCTGCGCCACGCGCTGACGCTGTTCAACGAGAACGGCGTCGAGTCCACCACCATCGACGACCTTCGCCGTGCCTGCGGCCAGAGCGTGGGCACGATCTACCACCACTTCAAGAACAAGGAAGGCGTGGTGGCCGCGCTGTTCTTCGTGATGTTCGACGACCAGAGCCAGGCCATCGCCGAGCGCATCGCCGGCGTGACCGACGGCCACGCGGTGGTGGAGGCATTGATCGACGCCTACACGGCGTGGATCACCGCACAGCCCGAGGGCGCGCACTTCGTGTTCACGGCCCGCGACTCGGTGTCCCAGGGCCCGCACGGCGCCGACCTGCGCGAGCGCCTGCTGGCCCGCTACCTCCCCATCGACGACCTGCTGGCGCGAGAAGCCGAGACCGGCCGCATCCTGCCGCTATCGCCCGACCTGATTCCGGCGCTGGTGCTGGGGGCGACCGAGTTCTATGCGCGGGGGTGGCTGGCAGGAAGGCGGCAGGCGTCGCCGGCGACGCATGCGAAGCGGTTCGCGGTGGCGGCGTGGCGGTCGTTGACGGATTGAGGGCGCGTCGGGTGCGGGCGCGCTGGTTCATGCGCTTGACGCGGCTCGCTGGGTCTTTCGAAGCGCGGACCAGGAACTCGTCGTCGCCAGCTACGAATTCAAGGTCATGGATCGACGAAGAGCCAGAAAAAAGGGGCGCCTCC
>JACMOG010000273.1 GCA_014378125.1 Vitreoscilla sp.
CGCCATTGCCTCGGGCGTCGTGCTGGCCGTCGCATGTGCCTGCATGGGCCTGCTGTGGCAGATCGAGATTCCCGCCGAGGCCTGGGGCGCGGTCGCCGTCCTGTGGGTGCTGGGCGGCGCGATCGCGCTGCGTGCGGGCCCCGACGGCTTCAAGACGCTCAACCCGGTGCTGCGCTTCGTGGTGGGCTGGATCCTGATCGGCGCCGCGTGGGCCGCGCTGATCGCCTCGCGCGAACGCGGCCTGGCCTACCTGGGCACCGTCTGCGTGCTGGTGTGGGCCGCCGACATCTTCGCGTACTTCGGCGGCCGCGCGCTGGGCAAGCGCAAGCTCGCGCCCAGCATCAGCCCCGGCAAGAGCTGGGAGGGCGCCATCAGCGGCCTGCTGGCGGTCATCGTCATCGCAGTGGTGGTGGTGCTGGTCACCGCGCGCCCGCACGGCAACCTGTTCGCGCTGCTGCACGGGCGCTTCGGCATGGTGGGCATGGTCATCTGCTGTGCCGCGCTGGTGGCGCTGGCCATCGTGGGCGACCTGGTGGAGTCGCTGGTCAAGCGCGCCGCCGGCGCCAAGGATTCCAGCGGCCTGCTGCCCGGCCACGGCGGCGTGCTCGATCGCATCGACGCACTGCTGCCGGTGTTTCCCGCCGCACTCGCGCTGGTCATGAATTTCTGAGATGGCGATGACCCCCACCGCTCGCCGTCAACGCGTCTGCATCCTCGGCTCGACGGGCTCCATCGGCACCAGCACGTTGGACGTCCTGGCGCTGCACCCCGACACCTTCGAGGTGTTCGCGCTCACCGCGCAGCACCGCATCGACGAGCTGTTCGCGCAGATTTTGCGCTGGCGCCCGCGCTACGCGGCCATGCCCGACGCGGCCTCGGCCAACGAGCTCGGCGCACGCGTGAAGGCGGCCGGCGTGCCCACCGAGGTGCTGTCCGGCGCGCGGGCCCTGGAAGAGCTTGCCGCGCATCCCGCCGTCGACCAGGTGATGGCCGCCATCGTCGGCGCCGCGGGCCTGCCGGCGTGCCTGGCCGCCGCGCGCGCCGGCAAGCGGCTGCTGCTGGCCAACAAAGAGGCGCTGGTCGTCGGCGGCCAGCTGTTCATCGACGCCGTCAGGCAGGGCGGCGCCACGCTGATCCCGATCGACAGCGAGCACTCGGCCATTTTCCAGTGCCTGCCCACCGACCCGTCGCAGTGGGACGCGGCCGTCGACCACATTGTGCTCACCGCGTCGGGCGGCCCGTTCCGCACGCGCGATCCGGCCACGTTGCGCGACGTCACGCCCGACCAGGCCTGCGCCCATCCCAACTGGGTGATGGGCCGCAAGATCTCGGTCGACTCGGCCACGATGATGAACAAGGCCCTCGAGGTGATCGAGGCACGCTGGCTGTTCGACCTCGCGCCCGAGCGCATCCGGGTCGTCATCCATCCGCAGAGCATCATCCACTCGATGGTGGTGGCGCGTGACGGCGCCGTGCTGGCGCAGCTCGGCACGCCCGACATGAAGGGGCCCATCAGCTTCGGCCTGTCGTGGCCGTCGCGCATGGCCTCTGGCTGCGAGCGGCTAGCCTTCACACAGATGGCCGCGCTCACGTTCGAGGAGGCCGACGCCACGCGCTTTCCCGGCCTGCATCTGTCCTGGGCCGCGCTGCGCGCCGCGCCGGGTTCCACCGCCGTCCTCAACGCCGCCAACGAGGTGGCCGTCGAGGCCTTCCTCGCCGGACGCCTGCGTTTCGACGGCATCCACCGCGTGAACGCACAGGCGCTCGAGCGCGTGCTGCCTCATGCCAGCGACGCAAGCGCCATCGAGGCGCTCGTCGCCCTCGACGCGCGCGCGCGTGACGCGGCGCGGTCGCACGTGGCCGCGCTGGGAGAAACCGCCTGATGTCGCACCTGCAACAGATCTTCTGGTTCATGGTCACGATCGCGATCCTGATCCCGATCCATGAGTACGGCCACTACCGCGTCGCCAAGGCCTGCGGGGTCAAGGTGCTGCGCTTTTCCGTCGGCTTCGGCAACGTGTTGTGGAGCCGCCGCATCGGCCCCGACCAGACCGAGTTCGCGCTCAGCATGATCCCGTTGGGCGGCTACGTGAAGATGCTCGACGAGCGCGATGGGGCGGTGTCCGAGGCCGACCTGCCGCGCTGCTTCGGCCGCCGGCCGCTGTACCAGCGCGCGCTGGTCGTCGCGGCGGGTCCGTTCGCCAACCTGGCGCTGGCCGTCGCGCTGTTCGCGTTCGTGCAATGGTATGGCGTCGACATGCCCACGCCCGCCGTCGGCAAGC
>JACMOG010000274.1 GCA_014378125.1 Vitreoscilla sp.
AGTTGCCCGAGCTGGACGAGATCACCCACTACCAGCCGCGCCAGCCGCTGGAGATCGTCACCCGCGAAGGCATCGAGCTCGCGCAGTTCGGCCCCGAGCGGCGCCGGTTCATGCCCGTGGGCGAGTTCCCGCCCGTGCTCAAGGACGCGCTGATCGCCACCGAGGACGCCGACTTCCGCAACCACAGCGGCATCAGCGTCAAGGGCATCGCGCGCGCCTTCGTGTCCAACCTGTTCCACCACCGGCGCCAGGGCGCGTCGACGATCACGCAGCAGGTGGCGCGCAATTTCTTCCTGAGCCGCAAGCAGACGCTGTCGCGCAAGTTCGCCGAGGCCCTGCTGGCCATGAAGATCGAGCGCGCGCTGTCGAAGGACCAGATCCTCGAGCTGTACATGAACCAGATCTACCTGGGCCAGCACGCGTACGGCTTCGAGGCGGCCTCGCTCACCTACTTCGGCAAGCCGTCGAAGCAGCTCACGCCGGCCGAGGCCGCGATGCTGGCCGGCCTGCCCAAGAACCCCAGCGGCGCCGACCCGGCCGACCACTTCGACAAGGCCAGGACGCGCCAGCTGGTGGTGCTGATGCGCATGCACGAGACGGGCGTGCTCGACGACGCGCAGTACGAGGCGGCCAAGAAGCAGCCGCTGAAGATCACCGGCCACTGGGCGCCGCCGGTCAGCGCCGAGTTCCTGGCCGAGATGGTGCGCCAGCAGGTGGTGCAGCGCTTCGGCGAGGCCGCGTATTCGCAGGGCCTGCGCGTGACGACGTCGCTCGTCTCGTCCGACCAGGCCGCGGCCCAGGCCGCCGTGCGCAAGGGCGTGATCGACTTCGACCGCCGCCAGGCCTACCGCGGCCCGGAGGACAACGAAGACCTGCCCGACACCGATGCCGACATCGACAGCGCCGCCGCCGCCGCCCTGCACGGCCACCCCGACGATGACGTCCTGCACGTGGCCGTGGTCACGCCCGCCAGCCCCAAGGAGATCGTGGCGATCCTGGCCAGCGGCGAGACGCTGCACCTCGCCGGCGACGCGCTGCGCGGCGTGCAGGCAGGCCTGAAGGCCAAGGCGGCCGAGGACATCGCCATCGAGCGCGGCGCCATCATCCGCGTGATGCGCACCACGGGCGACGCCGGCGCCAAGACCGAATGGCGCGTGACGCAGTGGCCCGACGTGCAGGGCGCGCTGGTGTCGCTCGACTCGGCCACCGGCCAGGTGCGCGCGCTGGTGGGCGGCTTCGATTTCTCGCACAGCCAGTTCAACCACGTCACCAGCGCGTGGCGCCAGCCGGGTTCCAGCTTCAAGACCTTCATCTACTCCGCGGCGCTGGAGCACGGCATCCAGCCGGCGACGCAGGTCATGGACGCGCCGATCAGCATCGACGACGCGCTCACCGGCGGCCGCCACTGGGATCCGCACGACGACGACGAGCCGCTGATGGGACCGATCTCGCTGCGCACGGCGCTCGCGAAGTCGAAGAACCTCGTCAGCATCCGCGTGGTGCAGAACCTGGGCACGAACACCGTGCGCAACTGGGCCGGCCAGTTCGGCCTCGACGCCAACAAGCAGCCCGACAACCTGACGCTGGCGCTCGGCGCGGGCAGCGTCACGCCGATGCAGATGGCGCGCGCCTACGCGGCCTTCGCCAACGGTGGCTACGGCGTGATGCCGCGCTTCATCGAGAAGATCACCGACGCCCAGGGCAAGGTGCTGTTCGAGGCGCCCAAGCTGCCGGACACGCCGTCCGAGGACTCGCGCATCATCCCCGCCCGCAACGCCTTCGTGATGTCCAGCCTGCTCAACGAGGTGACGCGCACCGGCACCGCCGCCAAGGCCCAGGCCACGCTGAAGCGGCCCGACCTGTACGGCAAGACCGGCACCACCAACGACGCGGTCGACACCTGGTTCGCCGGCTTCCAGCCGAAGATCACCACGGTGGTGTGGATGGGCCGCGACGACAACACCAGCCTGGGCGCGCACGAGTTCGGCGCCACGCTGGCGCTGCCGATCTGGATCGACTACATGCGCGTCGCCTTGAAGAACGAGCCGGTGGCCACGATGCAGCCGCCGCCTGGGGTGCGGGAAGCGCAGGGCGACTGGCTCTACGACGAGTTCGCGGGCGGCGGCTGGATCTCCTACCTCGGCCTGGAGCCCGGCAACCCGCCGTCGGTGCAGGTGGCCGGAGCGCCGCACGACTCCGCCGCACTGCCCGACGCCGACCAGGGCAGCGCCGGAACCGCCGTGCAGCCGACGAGCCCCAACGCGATCCTGCTGCAGCCGGTGCCGCCGCCGCCGGGCGCCGCGGCCTTGCCCGGACATCCGGGACCCAGGCCGCTGGCGCCGGCGCAGCCCACGCCGCAGCAGGATCCGGGGCAGCGGTTGGCGCCGAGCTTGCGCTGACCGAAGGGGGTCAGGCGCCTTCGGAGCCAGACCCCTTGGCTTCCAGCGCCTTGACCAACGCCCACAACGCCCGATTGAGCGGGGTGGCCACCCCCAGCCGCTCGCCCTCGCGAACGACGTAGCCGTTCAGGTGGTCGATCTCGGTGGGCTTGCCGCGGCGCAGGTCCTGGCAGGTGGACGACACCTGGCCGGGCATCGACGTGGCGATGCGGTCGACCGCGGCCCGGACATCGCCGGGGATGACCACCTCCAGCGCCGCCGCCACGGCCAGGCACTCGGCCACCGCGTCGTGCACCGTTTGCGCGATGCCCGGCAGCGTGACCATGCGGCCGTAGGGCACGTCGGTGATGGCCGAGATCGCGTTGTAGCCACAGTTCAGCAGCAGCTTGCCCCACAGCGCGCCCAGCACGTTGGCGGACACCTCGACGGGGATGCCCGCGCGGGCGAACAGGGCGACGATGGCCGCCGAATC
>JACMOG010000275.1 GCA_014378125.1 Vitreoscilla sp.
CCAGGATCACCGGGTTCACGGTGCAGGCCATGATCACGCGCCCGCTGGCGCAGGAATTGATCCTGGGCGCAAGCATCGACCCGCTGTTCGGTCCGGTACTGTTGTTCGGCCAGGGCGGCACGGCGGTGGAAGTGCTGGCCGACCGCGCGATCGGATTGCCGCCGCTGAACCGCGTGCTGGCCCGCGGGCTCATCTCCCGCACGCGGGTTGCGAAGCTGCTGGCGGGTTATCGCGACCATCCGCCGGCCAGGCTCGACGCCATCTGCGACGTGCTGATCGCACTGTCGCAGATGCTGGCCGACCTGCCCGAGCTGGCCGAACTCGACATCAACCCGCTGCTGGCCGACCATGAAGGCGTGATCGCGCTGGACGCCCGCCTGCGGGTCAGCCGCAAGCAGGAGGCGGGCGCCGCGCATTTCGCCATCACGCCCTACCCCGTGGAACTTGCGGAAAGCCTGCTGTGGAACGACGAGACGATCGTCATCCGGCCGATCCGTCCGGAAGACGAGCCACAGCACCGGGCCTTCATCGACCTGCTGCAGCCGGAGGACCTGCGGCTTCGCTTCTTCAGCGTGCGCCGGGAGCTGCCCAGAAGCGAGTTGGCGCGGCTGGCGCAGATCGACTATGCGCGCGAGATGGCCTTCATCGCCGTGCGGACCCTGCCCGATGGAGCGAAGCAGACGCTGGGCGTGGTGCGGGCCGCCATCGATCCCGACAACGTCGACGCCGAGTTCGCGGTGATCGTGCGGTCCGACCTGAAGGCCCATGGGCTGGGCCGCATCCTGATGCGCAAGATGATCGCCTTCCTGAAGGGCCGCGGCACGCAGCGCATGGTGGGACACGTGCTGCGAGAGAACGAGGCGATGCGCAAGCTCGCCGGCTCGCTGGGCTTCCAGCCGACCGCTGCGCCGACGGAGCCGGACGCGGTGTTCCTGGCACTGAAACTCTGAGCGCCATGCCCACCGACCGGCAGCTCGATGCCTCGACCACCGACGCCGGTGAGGTGGCGAAGGCCTTCGGCGCCGACCCGGACGCCGGGCTTTCCTCGGCGCAGGCCGCACGCCGGCTGGCCGAACACGGCCCGAACGAGCTGCGCGCCGTGCCGCCGGCGCCGGTCTGGCGCCGCCTGCTGTCGCACTTCCAGGATCCGCTGGTCTACCTGCTGCTGGCCGCGATCGTGGTCGCGTTCGCCGCCTGGCTGATCGAGGGCCGCCACGGCTGGCCGGTGGACGCGATCGTCATCGCCGTGGTGGTGCTGCTCAATGGCGCCCTGGGCTATCTGCAGGAAGCAAAGGCGATGGATGCCGTGGCCGCGTTGGCCCGGATGACGCAGGCTACGTCCACCGTCATGCGGGACGCGCGGATGCAGCGGATTCCCAGCGCGCAACTGGTGCCCGGCGACTTGCTGCTGCTGGCCGAAGGCGACGCGGTCGGCGCCGACGCCCGGCTGCTGGAGGCCGCATCGTTGCGCGTGCAGCAGGCATCGCTCACCGGCGAGAGCGAGGCCGTGCCCAAGGACACCGCGACGCTGGCCGCGCCCGCGCCGCCGGCCGACCAGCGCTGCATGGTGTTCAAGGGCACGGCCGTCGTCCAGGGCACGGGCCGCGCCGTGGTGACGGCAACCGGGATGGACACCCAGGTCGGCGCGATCGCCCACCTGCTCGACGCCACCGCGGAAAGGCCGACGCCGCTGCAACTGGAGGTCGCGCGCCTCGGACGGATGCTGGGCGCCGCGGTGGTGGTGATCGCCATCGTGGTGGTGGCGACGATCCTGCTACTGTCCGAGATCCGCAACGCCGCCGACGTCATTGCGGTGCTGCTGCTCGGGGTGGCGCTGGCGGTTGCGGCCGGGCCGGAAGGCCTGCCCGCCATCCTGTCGCTGGTGCTGGCCATGGGCGTGCAGCGGATGGCGCGGCACAACGCCATCGTCAAGAAGCTCTCGTCGGTGGAGACGCTGGGCTGCGCATCGGTGATCTGCTCGGACAAGACCGGCACGCTGACCCGATCGGAGATGACGATCGAGCGGGTTCTCACAGCTTCTGGCGGCGCCGATGTGACCGGTGTCGGCTATGTGCCGGTCGGGCGCTTCGAGCAGGATGGCGTGGAAGTGCCGGCTGGCGCCCTGCACAGCGAGCAGGTCGTGATGGTGAGCGGCGGCAGCCTGGCCAGCGACGCCGACTTGCGCCAGGGGGCGGACGGCCTGTGGGAGATCCAGGGCGACCCGACCGAAGCGGCTTTCCTGGTGGCCGAGCGCAAGCTGGGCGCGAATGAGCGGCGCGCGCGGCGCTTCGAGCGAATCGGCGACATCCCCTTCACCTCCGAGCGCAAGATGATGTCGACCATCGCGATCGACCACGAGCACGGCGACCAGCTGGTCCTGATCGCCAAGGGCGCGCCTGACGTGCTGCTGCAGCGCTGCACCCGGGCCCGCGTCGGCATGGAGACGGTCGACCTCGACGGCGCGCGCCGGGCAGCTTTCATGGCGGACGTCGACACGCTGTCCGACGCCGCGCTGCGCACCCTGGCCGTGGCCTACCGGCCGCTCGATCCCGGCGAGGACCCGAAGGCCACGCAATCGCTGGAGCGTGACCTGATCTTCGTCGGCACCGTGGGCATCATCGACCCGCCGCGCGAGGAAGCGGCCGTCGCCATCCGCGAGGCCCGCCGCGCCGGCATCCGCATCGTCATGATCACCGGCGACCATCCGCGCACCGCCGCGCGCATCGCCGTGGACCTCGGAATCGTGGAGGCCGGCGCCAGCGCATTGACCGGGCCTGAGCTTGATGCGCTGGACGATGCGGCGTTTGCCGACG
>JACMOG010000022.1 GCA_014378125.1 Vitreoscilla sp.
GCCGATGCCGGCGACCAGCTTGAGCGCCTCCGCCGCCTGCATCGCGCCGACGATGCCCACCAGCGGCGCGGACACGCCCATCGTGGCGCAGCGTGCCTCGGACGGCACGCTGCCCGGCGGGAACACGCAGGCGTAGCAGGGCGCGTCGGACCGGCGCGTGTCCCAGGTGGGCAGCTGGCCGTCGAACGCGATCGCGGCGGCCGCCACCAGCGGCACGCCGGCCGCCACGCACGCGGCGTTGACGGCCTGGGGGGTGGCGAAGTTGTCGCTGCAGTCGAGCACCACGTCGGCATGGGCGACGAGTGTCGCGAGCGCATCGGCATCGACGCGGCGCTCGATGGCGACCACGTCGAGCGCGGGCGCGATCGCGAGCACGGCCGCGCGGGCGGACTGCACCTTGGGCTGGCCGATACGGTCATGGGTATGCGCGATCTGGCGCTGCAGGTTCGTCAGGTCGACGGCGTCGTCGTCGACGAGGGTCAGCCGGCCGATGCCGGCGCTGCCCAGGTACAGCGCCACCGGCGAGCCCAGCCCGCCGGCGCCGATGACCAGGGCGCGAGCGGCGCGGATGCGTTCCTGGCCTTCGATGCCGATCTCGTCGAGGAGGATGTGGCGCGAGTAGCGCAGCAGATCGCCGTCGGTCATCTCGCCCTGGGCTTGCGGCAGCAAGGGGCCTGGCCCCTGCGGGGCGAGACCCCTCTTGATCACTGCGTGGACGTGTCTTCCGGCTTCCGCTCGGTGGCGGTCTTGCTGACCAACACCGGCTGGCCGCGCAGACGGTTCAGCGCCTGGTTGAGCTGGAAGTCTTCCGGCGAGCCGAACTCGGGCAGCGGCTTGAGCGGCTTGTTGTTGTTCTTGGCCAGCTCGGCCTCGAGCTTGGTGCGCTGTTCGTCGCGCTCCTTCTCGTGCTCGGCGTCCTTCTTCTCTTCGCCGTTGACCAGGTGCTTGTCGAGGTCGGCCTCGCGGGTGCGCAGGGCCGAGTAGACGTTGCCTTCGGCGGTCTCGTCGAGCCACACCTCCGGCACGATGCCCTTGGCCTGGATGGAGCGGCCGCTGGGCGTGTAGTAGCGCGCGGTGGTGATCTTGACGGCGGTGTCGCCCGGCAGCGGCATGACCGTCTGCACGGAGCCCTTGCCGAACGACTGCGCGCCCATCAGCGTGCCGCGGTGGTAGTCCTGCAGCGCGCCGGCGACGATCTCGCTGGCCGAGGCCGAGCCTTCGTTGATGAGCACCACCAGGGGCACCGTCTTGAGCGCGGCCGGGAGGTGGCGCAACGGGTCGCTGCCGCCACGGCGCAGGTAGTCGTCGGGCGTGGCCTTGAAGGTCTGCTTAGACTCGTTGATCTGGCCGTTGGTCTTCACCACCACCGACTCGCCCGGCAGGAACGCCGAGGCGATGCCCACCGCGCCCTCGAGCAGGCCGCCCGGGTCGTTGCGCAGGTCGAGCACGAAGCCCTTGATCTTCGGATCCTTCTTGTAGAGGTCGTCCACCTTGGCGGCGAAGTCTTCCACGGTGCGATCCTGGAACTGGTTCACGCGAACCCAGGCGTAGCCGTCGATGTCCCGGGCCTTGACGCTCTGCACGTGGATCTCCTCGCGCTGGATCGTCACGGGGAAGCTGCGGCTCTCGTCCTTGCGGAAGATGGTGAGCGTGACCTTGGAATTGGGGTCGCCGCGCATCTTCTTGACGGCCTGGTCCATGGTGAGACCCTTGACCTGCGTGTCGTCGATCTTGGTGATGAGGTCGTTGGGCTTGAGCCCGGCGCGGAAGGCCGGCGAGCCCTCGATGGGCGAGACGATCTTGACCAGGCCGTCTTCCATGCCGATCTCGATGCCCACGCCCACGAAACGGCCCGAGGTGCCTTCGCGGAATTCCTTGTACGACTTCTTGTCGAAGTACTGCGAGTGCGGATCGAGGCCGGCCACCATGCCGGTGATCGCGTCGGAGATCAGCTTCTTCTCGTCCACCGGCTCGACGTAGTCGGCCTTGATGCGCTCGAACACGTCGGTCAGGCGCTGGATGTCTTCCAGGGGCAGCGAGGCGAGCGAGTTGCGCGCGGTGGCCTGCAGCTGCATCGTGGTCAATGCACCGGCGACCGCGCCGAGGGCCAGCAGCCCCGCAACCTTGAATTTCGAACCCATGTCTGTCTTCGCCCCGATTCCGATGAGAACGGCGTCCCGGCGTCGTCACCATGGCGACGCCGTACGCTGGAGAGTATAGAACCGCCGCTCCTGTAGAGCGTGCCCTCACATGCCTGAAACTTGTGCAATTCCGTAGAGTTGGGCAAGCGATGGACCCTGCGTCCATGCACTGGCCGGCCCGGCGTCCTTGCTACACTGGCGCGCTTCGCGGCTGTAGCTCAGTGGATAGAGCATCTCCCTCCTAAGGAGAGGGTCGCAGGTTCGATTCCTGCCAGCCGCACCATCCGCCTGTCTTTTATCGGCAGATGCCGGATCTGAGTTCATCTGCGGTTACAAGTTCCAGAAATGACCTCACAGCCCAGTGACCCGGCGGGTCTTTCCACAAGGCAGGACGGTTGTGCGTCTGACGAACAAGGTTCCCGCTCTAGCCTTGGATGGCCCAACCAGACATAAGTGAGCAGACACCCACTTGATCAACATTTGTGCCCGGCGAATCCCGCCAAAACGGTACAATTGGCTCTGAAATCGCTGGGTTGACGCGCTGTCCCCCGGGACTTCTGCCGGCCTCCAACTTGTCCACAATCGATGCAGGCCGCCCTGTGCATAACTTGTGGACGAATTTTCATGTTGGAGGCGTGCAACGCCACAAAAACCCAGCAAAGACGCGGTTTCCACCGAGGTGCTTTTGGCTACAATGAAGGCCCAACAAGCAGTTGCCATACGATTTTGTTGGAAGGCGCGTCTCTTTTTGGACGTGCCTTTTTTTTAGTCTCGACGCAGGGCGCAGCGGTCATTTCCGGCGCCCCTCGCACCACCCCCGCTGCGAGTCCGCGCCGACACGGCAAGCGCCAAGAGACACCGACGCCTGACCGTTCGAACGACCCTCATGGATCACATCAGAAATTTCTCGATCATTGCCCACATCGACCACGGCAAGAGCACGCTGGCCGACCGGATCATCCAGCGCTGCGGCGGCCTGTCCGACCGCGAGATGGACGCGCAGGTGCTCGACTCGATGGACATCGAACGCGAGCGGGGCATCACGATCAAGGCACAGACCGCGGCGCTCGAGTACGTCGCCAAGAACGGCCAGACGTACAACCTCAACCTGATCGACACGCCGGGGCACGTCGACTTCTCTTATGAAGTGAGCCGATCGTTGTCGGCCTGCGAAGGCGCGCTGCTGGTAGTGGACGCGAGCCAGGGCGTCGAGGCGCAGACGGTGGCCAACTGCTACACCGCGCTCGAGCTGGGCGTCGAGGTGATACCCGTCCTGAACAAGATGGACCTGCCCAACGCCGATCCCGAGAACGCCAAGAAGGAGATCGAGGACGTCATCGGCATCGACGCCACCGACGCGACCCCGTGCTCGGCCAAGACGGGCATGGGCATCGAAGAGATCCTCGAGGCGGTGATCGCCCGCATGCCGTCGCCCAAGGGCAACCCGGACGCGCCGCCGCGCGCCATGATCATCGACAGCTGGTTCGACAA
>JACMOG010000276.1 GCA_014378125.1 Vitreoscilla sp.
AGGGGAAGAACTACCCCGCGGGGGACGAGGTGGAACGCGGACCTGTCTCCCTGCGCGCAGTCGGAGGATCCACGTGTGCCGGGAAGGTGGATCCTGCGACTGCGCGCAGGATGACAAGGTTGGCGCGAACTAGTCCTCGATCACCCCGTTGTTCCGGGCTTGCAAGCCCGCCACCGCGTCTAGTATCGAAACGCCCCCACCCGTCGATGGGGATGTGGACTCGTCCGCCCGATACCTCATGTCCGATCTATCGCTGCCCCCCCTGAACATGCCGACGGACCTCCCGTCCGCCGATCGTGGCACGGCCGAGCCGTCGCACTGGGCCATGCCGCCCGCCGCGAACGCGGGCACCGCGTGGCCGCTCGGCACGAGCGAGCCCTGCGCCATCCTCGGGCTGAACGACAAGAGCTTCAACGCTCGCCTGGCGCAATTCGACTCGTCCACGGGCGTGGCCACGGTCTTCGTGCCGCCGGCGCGTTCGCCGATGGCGGTGCGCTTCGGCCAGTTCCAACGCCTCACCCTCACCGAGCCGGAGATGCCGTCGAGCAACGGCGTCAACGCCGCGCCCGGCTGGGCCGACCGCGTTCCCGGCGACACCGAGTTCCAGGTGCAGCTCAACAACGGCAAGTCGCACACGGGCCGCACGATCGGCCACGTGGAGAACGAGCAGGGCCTGTTCCTGTTCCCGCCGGTGGGCGACGGCGGCCTGGTGCAGCGCGCCTTCTATCCACGCAGCGCCTATCGCCGGGTCGACTTCGGGCCGCGCCTGGGCGACGTGCTGGTCAGCCAGCACACCCTGTCGCCGCAGCAGCTGAAGGACGCGCTGGGCGAACAGCAGCGCATCCGCAACCTCAAGCTCGGCGAGATGCTCGTCGAGGTCAGCCTGATCACGCAGCCGCAGCTGGCGCAGGCGCTCGAGTTGCAATCGCGCACGCCGATGTTGCGCCTGGGCGAGGCGCTGATCTCGCTGCGCATCCTGTCGCCCGAAGACCTGTCCCAGGCCCTGCGCAGCCAGACCCGCAACCGCAACCTGCCGCTGGGCGAACTGCTGGTCAACCATGGCGTGATCTCGCGCGAGGAGCTGCGCGAGGCCCTGGAGATCAAGCGCTCGAAGCTGCCCGACGACGCGCCGTCGCTGCCGATGATCGACCCGCTGGTGTTCCCCACCACCGCGTCGCCGCCGCAGATCACCGCGGCGCTGGCCGAACACGAGAAGCAGGACAAGCAGGCCAAGCAACGTCCCGGCGACGTGCTGCTGAGCGACCACGTGACCACGCCCGAGCAGCTGCACGCGGCCATCGAGTCGCAGGGGCGCATGCCCATGGTGCGCATCGGCGAGGCGCTGATCGCGCTCGGCTACATCACCGAGGCCCAGCTGGCCCAGGCGCTCACCAGCCAGGGCAAGGACCGCAAGGTGCCGCTGGGCGAGCTGCTGGTGCGCGAAGGCCTGATCACGCGCGTCAACCTGCAGACGGCCCTGGCCCGCAAGATGGGTTATCCGCAGGTCGATGTCCAGGTGTTCCCGATCGACCTCGAGGCGCTGCGCAAGTTGCCCGAGACGGCCGCGCTGCGGCTGGAGATGCTGCCGCTGTGCATGATGAACGGCAAGGTGGTCGTGGCCACCGAGGATCCGTCGCGCCGCGACCGCATCGACGAGGCCGAGTTCCTCACGCAGTCCAAGGTCGTGCCGGTGCTGCCGTCGATGGCCAACCTGGTCGACCAGATTCCCCTGATGTATCGCCGGGCCGGCCTCGACGAGATGTCGCTGGACTTCAACGCGGCGCCCGCCGTCGAGAACCAGCACACCGACACGCTGCTGGCCGCGCTGGAACTGCCGTCCGAGAGCGTCGGCGGCGCCTCCAGCGACGACAACGACGGCGCGGTGGAGCAGTCGGACAGCTCGCTCGTGCGGCTGATCAATTCGATGATCGTGGAAGCCCACGCGCAGGGCGTCTCCGACATCCACATCGAGACCCGGCCCGGCCGCGAGAAGGTGAAGGTGCGCTTCCGCGTGGACGGCCTGCTGCGCCCGTACCTCGAGCTGCCGCACACCTATCGCCAGGCGCTGGTGGCGCGCCTGAAGATCATGTGCGACCTCGACATCTCGGAGCGCCGCCGCCCGCAGGACGGCAAGATCAACTTCGCGCGCTTCGTGGCCAGCTGCCCGATCGAGCTGCGCGTGGCGATGATCCCGACGGCCAACGGCCTGGAGGACGCCGTGCTGCGTATCCTGGCCTCGGCCAAGCCGTTGCCGCTCGATTCGCTGGGCATGTCGCCGCACAACCTCGCGCACCTGAAGAAGGCCGTGGAGCGTCCGTACGGCATGGTGCTGTGCGTGGGCCCCACCGGCTCCGGCAAGACCACCACGCTGCACTCGGCGCTCAGCTTCATCAACACCCCCGAGCGCAAGATCTGGACGGCCGAGGATCCGGTGGAAATCACCCAGGCCGGGCTGCGCCAGGTGCAGGTCAACCCGAAGATCGACTGGACGTTCGCCAAGGCGCTGCGCGCCTTCCTGCGGGCCGATCCGGACGTGATCATGGTGGGCGAGATCCGCGACAACGAGACCGCGCAGATCGCCGTCGAATCGTCGCTGACGGGCCACCTGGTGCTCTCCACGCTGCACACCAACAGCGCGCCCGAGACCATCACCCGCCTGCTCGACATGGGCATGGATCCATTCAACTTCGCCGACGCGCTGCTGGCCGTGCTGGCGCAGCGCCTGGTGCGCCGCATCTGCAGCGGCTGCAAGACCTCGACGCCCGCCACCGACGAGCAGATCGACGAACTGCTCAAGGACTCGTTGCACATCTGGGGCGACCACCCGCAGGCGCCCACGCGCGAGGCGACGCTGGCCGACTGGACCAGCCGCTACGCCGTCGACGGCCGCCTGATGTTCTTCCGCGGCACCGGCTGCGCCAAGTGCGGCAACAGCGGCGTGAAGGGCCGCGCCGGCGTGCACGAGCTGCTCACGGTGAGCAAGGGCGTGCGCAGCCTGATCCAGCAAGGCGCGCGCTCCGAGCAGATCCAGCACCACGCCATGGGCGAGGGCATGCGCACGCTGCGCCAGGACGGCATCGAGAAGGTACTGGCGGGCGTCACCACCATCGAGGAAGTCAGGGCGACTTCAAACAACTGACGGCCAGGGGTCTGGCCCCGAACGGGGCCAGACCCCTTCTACTTCCACATTCCCGAAGCAGCGGTCGACGGCGTCGCCGCGCTCTTCGTCGGCGGGGCTGGCGCGACCTGGGTCGTGACCGTGGTGGTGCTGGTGGTGGTGACGGTGGATCCCGGCGGCGCGGTCTGGACGGCGGCGGCGTTGGCGGCCTTGGCCCCGGCCAGGCCGTTGGCGGCGGCCACGGCCGCGGGCGAGGCGACGTTGGGCGCCAGGGAGCCAGCATTGGTGCCGGCCTTCTGCATGGCCTGCACGGCGATGCGCTGCTCGTCTTCCTGGCAGTTGTCGACCAGGCGGTGATGTTCCTTCTGGTTCATCAGCAT
>JACMOG010000277.1 GCA_014378125.1 Vitreoscilla sp.
CCTCGTGGCCGGCGATCTTGGCTTCCAGCGGCTCCAGCGGGGTGGGCTTGGTGGCGTCGTCGGGGCAACCGGCCACGAGCGCCACGGCGGCGAGGGCGGCCGCGACGGCCAGCGAGCGCTTGAAGAAGGCGATCATTGCGCGGCTCCCGAAGCGGCGCCCGAGGCCGCCGAGGCGGCCGGTGCGGCACCGAGCTTGGTGAGCTTGGCCTCCACCAGGATGCGGTACTGCGCGGCGGCGGGCAGGCCGTCGTAGGCCACCTTGTAGGCCTTGGTGGCGGCGTCGACCTGGCCCTGGGCCAGCTCGATGTCGCCGCGGCGATCGGACACCAGTGGCGCGAACGACGCCGGCTTGACCAGCGCGAGCTGCTTGAGCGCCGCGTCGTACTTCTTCGAATCGGCCAGCAGGCCGGCCAGGCGCATGTGCGCCACGGCGGCGTTCTCGTCGTTGCCGTTGTCGGCCACCCATTGCAGGTTGGCGGTGGCGTTGGCGGCGTCGCCGGTGTCGGCCTGGGTCTTGGCCAGCAGCAGCGCGCCCAGCTGTGCGAAGGTGGTCTTGGGGGCCTTGGACTGCATGTCGCCGAAGATCTGCGCGGCGCGCTTGGCGTCGCCGGCATCGGCGGCCGGCTTCAGCTCGCCGTACATCGTGCTGGCCGCGCTCGACTTGTCGCGCTGCAGCTTCATCCAGTAGTTGTAGCCGGCGAACAGCGCCAGCAGCAGCGTGACCGCCCACATGATCAGGTTGCCGTAGCGGGCCCAGTACGCCTTGAGGGCGTCGACCTGTTCTTGTTCCTGGAGATCGAGTTGTTGTGCCATCGGGATCGGTCAGTCGTGAATCGGGTAGAGGCTCGCGGCAATGAACCGCAAGCAAGGGAGACGGGCTCGCAAGGCGCGGGCCAATCCTCGATTATGCGTTGCGAAGCTCGTCGGCCCAGGCCGCGAGGTCGTTCAGGGGCCGTTCGACCTGGGCCGAATCCTCGCCGCGCAGCGACTTCAGACCCACCACGCCGCGTGCAAGTTCCTCAGGCCCGAACACCAGCGCGAAACGGGCGCCGCTGGCGTTGGCCTTCTTGAACTGCGACTTGACGCTGGCCAGGCCGTCGGCGCCCTGCGCATGCGCGACGACCGACAGGCCTTGCGCCCGCAAGGCCTCGGCCGCCACCATGGCCGGCACGCGCGCGGCGTCGGCGCCGATCACGGCGTAGACGTCCAGCGCCTGCTCCGGCGGCCCGACGCCGCCGGCCTCGAGCAGCAGCAGCAGCCGCTCGATGCCCAGGCCCCAGCCGACGGCGGGCGCCGGCTTGCCGCCCAGTTGCTCGATGAGGCCGTCGTAGCGACCGCCGCCACAAACCGTGCCCTGCGAGCCGAGCTGGTCGGTGATCCACTCGAACACGGTGAGGTTGTAGTAGTCGAGGCCGCGCACCAGGCGCGCGTTGATGCGGTACGCCAGGCCGACGGCGTCCAGCACGGCGCGCACGGCGTCGAAGTGCGCCAGCGTGTCGGCCCCGAGGAAGTCCATCAGCTTCGGCGCGGCGTCGATCATCACCTGCATCGCCGGGTTCTTGCTGTCCAGGATGCGCAGCGGGTTCGTCTTCAGGCGGCGCTGCGAATCCTCGTCCAGCATCGCGGCATTGGCCTCGAAGTACGTCACCAGCGCGGCGCGGTGGGCAGCGCGCTCGGCGGGCTGGCCCAGGCTGTTGATCTCGAGGCGGATGTGCTCGCCCTCCTTCAGCCCCAACTCGCGCAGCAGCGCGCGGGTGAGCAGGATCTGCTGGGGGGCGACGTCGGGGCCGGCGAAGCCCCGCGCCCCGACGTCGAGCTGGTGGAACTGCCGGTAGCGGCCCTTCTGCGGACGCTCGTGACGAAACAGCGGGCCCGTGGACCACAGGCGCAGCGGCCCGTTGTACAGCGCGTTGTGCTCGATGACGGCGCGCACGATGCCCGCGGTGAACTCGGGACGCAGCGTGAGCCTGTCGCCGTTCATGCTGTCCTCGAAGGAATACATCTCCTTCTCGACGATGTCGGTCACCTCGCCGATGCCGCGCACGAACAGCGCCGTGGGCTCGACGATGGGCGTCATCAGGTTCTGGTAGCCGTAGCGCCGCAGCACGCCGCGCGCGGTGTGCTCGAACCACTGCCACAGGTTGGACGTGGGCAGCGTCTCGCTCGCCTTGCGCGGGACGGACGCCGGGAAGATGTCGTTCATGCCTTTGACGGCACGCAGGATTTCAGCCATGGAGCAATGCGATGCGGGCGGCCCGTTGCGCGGCCGCGAGGATGGAAGGGAAAGTCGGTTGGGAGGCGAGGCTACGACAGCGTCAATGCGCGGTCGTTGCTGCGCCATACCGGCGTTCGATATATTGCTCGACGATGGCTCTGAACTCGGCGGCGATGTTGTCGCCGCGCAGCGTCAGCACGCGTTCGCCGTCGATGTAGACGGGCGCGGACGGGGCCTCGCCGGTGCCGGGCAGGCTGATGCCGATGTCGGCGTGCTTGCTTTCGCCCGGGCCGTTGACGATGCAGCCCATGACCGCCACCTTCATGCTCTCGACGCCGGGAAAGCGGTCGCGCCACACCGGCATCTGCGCGCGCAGGAAGTCGTCGATCTGCTTGGTGAGATCCTGGAACACGGTGCTGGTGGTGCGGCCACAACCCGGACACGCGGTGACGCTCGGGTTGAAGTGGCGGAGGCCCAGCGACTGCAGGATCTCGAGCGCCACCACCACCTCCTGCGTGCGTGATTCACCCGGCTGCGGGGTGAGCGACACGCGGATGGTGTCGCCGATGCCGTCCTGCAGCAGCACGGCCAGCGCCGCGGCCGAGGCCACGGTGCCCTTGGCGCCCATGCCGGCCTCGGTGAGGCCCAGGTGCAGCGCGTAGTCGCAACGCCGGGCCAGGCCGCGATACACGGAGATGAGATCCTGCACCGCGCTCATCTTGCAGCTGAGCAGGATCTGGTTCGGATCGAGGCCGATGTCGCGCGCGGCCTGGGCCGACTCGAGCGCCGAGCGCACCAGCGCCTCGTACATCACCTGCTTGAGCTCCCACGGCTTCGAACGCTTCGCGTTGGCGTCCATCAGCGCCTTGAGCAGCTCCTGGTCGAGGCTGCCCCAGTTGACGCCGATGCGCACCGCCTTGTCGTACCTGCAGGCGGCTTCGATCATCTGCGCGAACTGCTTGTCGCCCTTCTCGCCACGGCCCACGTTGCCCGGATTGATGCGGTACTTGGACAGCGCCTCGGCGCACGCCGGGTGCTCGGTGAGCAAGCGATGGCCGTTGTAGTGGAAGTCGCCCACCAGCGGCACGTGGATGCCCATCCGGTCGAGCTGGTCGCGGAGGTGCGGCACGGCGGCGGGCGGCTCGGGCGTGTTGGCGGGGATGCGCACCAGCTCGGAGCCGGCCAGCGCCAGTTCCTTCACCTGGATGGCCGTCTCGATGACCTGCACCGTGTCGGTGTTGGTCATGGACTGCACGCGCACCGGCGCGTCGCCGCCCACCGTCACCACGTGGCTGCCCCACGCCACACGGGCCTGGCGCGTGCGGCGCGCGGCGGGCGCCACCTCGGCGATGGGCTCGCCGTCCAGCAGGGAGCCGGCATCGGGATCGTGCAGGATGGAATCGGTCATGGCGTGCTCGTCGAATTGGCTACTTGAGCTCCAGCCGCGCGACGTTGTCGTGCGTCCAGGGCGTCAGGTCGACATTGTCGCCGCGAAGCTTCAGGCGCGTGCCCTTGGCGTTGCCGATCTTCACGCGCATGGGCAGCGCGCCGTCGAGCCCCACCGATTCGCCGGCCACCACCGTGCGCGACAGCAGCGAATGCCCCTGCGCGTCGACCACCTCCACCCAGGAGTCGGCCGAGGCGATGACCTGCAGCGGGATGTTGGGCGCGGCGGCCACGTGGGCCAGCACCTCGTCGATGCCCTGCGCCGCGGTGGCCGACACGGCGGCCGGCGTGGCGGCCACGGTGGCGGGCGTGGCAGGCACGGGGGCGGGCGTGGCCGGCGCGACCGGTGCGACGCCCACGGGCGCGGAAGCGGCAAGGGGCGTCGCGGTCGGCGACGAAGCCGCCGCGCTCGCCGGCGGGGCTTCGAACGGCGCCGCCGCGCTGGCCACCGGCGTCTCGGGCGGGGCGCTGGCCGCGGTGCCGCCCCCGGAAGG
>JACMOG010000278.1 GCA_014378125.1 Vitreoscilla sp.
CGCCAAGGTGGCGCCCCGCGGCTCGGTGCCGGCCGCCCTGCGCAACCGCTTCGCGAAGGCCAACGGCCAGATCGCGGCGCAGCGCGAGGCCCTGTTCCGCGCCACGTCGGTGGTCGAGCAGAACCTCGAGATCCTCATTCCACGGCCCATGGCCGAGACCAGCGTCTACTCGGCCACCGGCGCCAACCAACGCGGGCCGGGCCGGGTGATCGCGGCGAGCTGATCCGCCGACCCGAACGGGCCTCGCCCCTTCCTCGCCAGCATGGGCCCTTCGGGGCCCGTTTGCGTTCTGGCGCGACAATCCACCGATGCATCCCACCCTGCAGGCCGCGCTCGCCGAAGCCCGACCCCTGATCGATGGACGCGGCTGGCAGGCGCCGTCGCCAGAGACGACCGCCGCCGCCGGGCGCCTGCTCGACCTGGTGGAGCCGCTTCAGCGCCAGCCCGACGTGCAGGCGGAGCCCGACGGCACGATCTCGTTCGAATGGGAGGCCGGCGAACACGGCTGGCTCACATTGACGGTCGACGACCAGGGCCAACTCACGCACAGCGCCGTGCTGGGCGAGGACGAGTTCACGCAGACCGAGGCGTTCGGCGACGTGCTGCCTGGATGGGCGGATACCCTGCTCAGGCGGGTGCTGGGCGCGGGGCACTGAGACGCGTGCGGGCTCGGGCGGGTTCCGGCGGTTTCAGGCGGCGACCTCGCGGCCAGAACCCGCCACAAACCGCCAGAACCCACGAGAACCGCCAGACGCTTGCCAGCCAGGCGGGCAGTCTCCGATCAGCGACCACCGCCGCCCGCAGCGGCCGCGGCTTCCGCCAGGCGCTTCTTCTCGCGCATCTTGGCCATCTCCTCGTCCTCGGCCTTGTGGCGCGCCTCGGTCTTCTTGCGCAGCTCCTCCACCGGATCGTCCTTCGGAGCCTCGACCTCGTCGTCGCCCATGTCCAGCGACAGGCCGCCCGAGTCGCCCAGCGACGACGGCTCGCCGCGCTTGCTGCGCAGCTTGATGTTCAGGCGCAGCTCGTTGGCCGAGTCGGCGTTGCGGATGGCCTCCTCGAAGCCGATCAGGCGTTTCTCGTAGAGCTCGAACAGCGCCCAGTCGAACGTGGCCATGCCCAGCTCGCGCGAGCGCGACATCACGTCCTTGATCTCGTTGAAGGCGCCGTTGAAGATCTTCTCCGCGATGGTCGGCGTGTTCAGCAGGATCTCGATGGCGGCCGCGCGGCCCTTGCCGTCCTCGCGCCGCACCAGGCGTTGCGAGACGATGGCGCGCAGGTTGGCCGACAGGTCCATCAGCAGCTGGGCGCGGCGCTCCTCGGGGAAGAAATTGATGATGCGCTCGATCGTCTGGCTGGCCGAGTTGGCGTGCAGCGTGCCCAGGCACAGGTGGCCCGTCTCGGCGAAGGCGATCGCGTGCTCCATCGTTTCGGCATCTCGGATCTCGCCGATCAGGATCACGTCGGGCGCCTGGCGCAGCGTGTTCTTCAGCGCGTGGTGCCAGCTGTGGGTGTCCACGCCCACCTCGCGGTGCGTGACCAGCGACTTCTGCGACTGGTGCACGTACTCCACCGGGTCTTCCACGGTGATGATATGGCCCGATGACGTGCGGTTGCGGTGGTCGATCATCGCGGCCAGCGAGGTCGACTTGCCCGAGCCGGTGGCGCCCACCACCAGCACCAGGCCGCGCTTGGCCATCACCACCTCCTTGAGCACCTCGGGCAGCTTGAGCTTCTCGAAGTTGGGGATCTCGGCGGCGATCGTGCGGCAGACCAGGCTCACGCACTGCTGCTGCACGAGGATGTTGATGCGGAAGCGGCCCGTGCCGGGAATCGTCACCGCGAAGTTGCACTCGAACTCCCTGGCGAACTCCTCGCGCTGCTTCTCGGTCATCATGGCGTGGGCCAGCGCGCGGGTGACGTCGGCCGTCAGCTTCTGCGCGGTCATCGGCTTCATGCCGCCGTCCACCTTCATGCTGGGCGGGAAATCATTGGCGATGAACAGGTCGGAGCCGCCGGCCGCCGACATGGCGGCAAGCAGCTTGTGCATGTAGGTGCGGGCTTGTTCTTCGGTGAGGGCAGACATGGGGCTCCGGGGCGGCAGGGGTTGCGCGTTTCGCCCGCAAGATTGCCAGCGAAGCGGTGCCGGGAATCGGTGGATGAGCGGGACAAAGCGCGCGGAGGTTCCGCTCAAGTTCCCGCGCCGACCGGATCTCCCGCGCGTCATCGAACTCATCGGCCGCGCGCCCGCTAAGATGAAGCCGGAGGCGGCACTAATGCTCACCCTGGGCCGGCTCGTGGGCCCGCTCGAGAAATCCCCTCCCGTTCTCAGCCCGGATCGACCTGGATCCGCAGCCGGCCGGCGTCCAGCCGCACCTTCAGGTGTCGGTGGCGCGCCAGGTAGTGCACCAGCACGGCCGCGGCGGCGAAGCCCGAGGCGCCGCCCACGCCCAGCGCCCAGCGCGGGCCCAGCGTGTCGGCCACCCAGCCCACCACGGGCGCGCCGATGGGCGTGCCGCCCAGGGCGATCGCCAGGCGCATCGCGGCCACGCGGCCGCGCATGGCCGGCTCGACGGCCAGTTGCAGCAGGCTGTTGGTGGTGTTGACGAAGGTGAGCGCGGTCACGCCCACCAGCACCAGCGCGGCGGCGAACGACCAGTAGCCGGGCATCAGCGCGGCCAGCGTGCAGCCCACGCCGAACAGCGCGGCCGACGACATCAGCAGCTCCCGCCGCGGCGACTTCCTGCGCGCCGCGAGCAGCGCGCCGGAAATGGTGCCGACGGCCATGATGGACATCAGCAGGCCGTAGCGGCTCGCGTCGGCATGGAACACGCTGACGGCCATCGTCGAGATGAAGATGGAGAAGTTCAGGCCGAAGGTGCCGATCAGGAACAGCATCCAGAAGATGGCGCGCAGGTCGGGCCGCCTGCGTACGTAGCGCAGCCCCTCCAGGAATCCGCTGCCGCGCGGCGCCCCGCCCTCGCCCGGATGCACGTGGCGCACGTGGCGGCGCAAGGCCCGCAGCGCCACCAGCACCGCCAGGTACGACAGCGCGTTGACGATGAAGGCCCAGCCCGTGCCCAGCGACGACAGCAGCACGCCGGCGATGGCCGGGCCCACCATGCGCGCCGCATTGAACGAGGTGGAGTTCAGGCCCACCGCATTGGACAGGTCGCGGTCGCCCACCAGTTCCGAGACGAAGGTCTGGCTGGCCGGCGAGTCGAACGCGGTCACGCAGCCCAGCAACAGCGCGAAGGCGTCCACGTGCCACAAGGTGACGATGCCGGTCAGGGTGAGCAGGCCCAGCGTGAGCGCCAGCACGAACATCGCCGACTGCGTCGCCATCAGGATGCGGCGCCGGTCGAACCGGTCGGCCGCCGAGCCGGTGAACGGCAGCAGCAGGATGTGCGGCCCGAACTGCAGCGCCATCACCACGCCCAGGCTGGTGGCGTTGTGATGCGTCAGCTGGGTGAGCACCAGCCAGTCCTGCGCGGTGCGCTGCACCCAGGTGCCGATGTTGGAGACCAACGACCCCGCGGCCCAGGTGCGGTAGCTCGGGTTGCGCAGCGAACGGAACGTGCCTTCGCTCATTCGTGTGCTTGCGAACCCGGGTTGCCGCCGTTGAATCGACCGAAACGGCGCGCGATCAGCACGGCCAGCACGAACGCGCCCGCGCCGAACGCCAGCGCGTCATCGGGCGCGCGCAGGTCGAAGCGGCCCACGCGCGCCAGCAGCACCCAGGCCACCACAGCGTTGAGGAAACCCCACAGCACGTTGACGGTGGACGACGATCGGCCCTCGCCCGGTGGCGTGGCGAACGGGCTCTGGAAGGCCTGCCCCATGGCGCCCGCCACGATGTGCGGGATCGCGTTGAGCGTGAAGGCGCCGCCGAAGAACCAGGCGACGTAGTGACCGATGTTCATCGGGAAGCTCCTCGAGTGGACAACAGCGCGAGGACGTCGGCGGTGCGACCCGTCACGGCGATGCGGGGAAAGATCCGGGGGGTGCTGTTCTCGTGCACCAGCGGATGCAGGTCGATGACCACCCGCGCGGTCTGCGCATCGAGCGTGGTGACAGGCATGGCTTCAGTTTTCTCCGAGGCGGCCCACCAGGGCGATGGCGTCGCCCAGCGTGCGCTGCTCGTCGGCGTCGAGGCGATCGATGGCGGTGGTGAGCCACGCGAGCTTGGCCGCGTGGCGCTGGCGCCGCGCCTCCACGCCCCGCTGGGTCAGCGAGAACAGGATCTGGCGGCCGTCGGTGGGATGGGCCTGGCGCTGCACCAGGCCCTCCTGCTCCAGCTCGGCCAGCAGCGTGCCCATCGATTGCGGCTTCACCAGCTCGGCGCGCGCGAGCTCGGCGGTGGTCATCGGCCCGTGCCGTTGCAGGCGCCCCATGGCGGCGGCCTGCGACCAGCTGGGGCCCTCGGTGCCGGCCTCGCTGCGAACCCGGCGCAGCAGCACGCCCATGCCCTGCATCAGCTCGCCGGCGGCGACTTCGGACGACGGAAGATGGCGACGCGATGGCATGCCGCCAGTCTAGTAGATCAACAGCCTATCTTGCAAGTTTGACTTCCAATATCCCCTGGCCTGGACAGCACTTGCCGTTTTCCACGCAGGCGGGGGTTGAAGGCGCGCCTCCCACCAAGCCGGAGCCGACGTCTCGTCGGAGAACTGCGGGTTGTTGACCGCGCCAATGGCCTCGTAGAACGTCCTGGCCTTGGCGAGGTCAAGGACGGGAAGGTTGACGAAGATCTGCTTGGCCATGAAGGCTTCCTTTGGAGGTCGATTCGTTGACGGGCGCTGCGCGTTCAGGCGAGCCGCATGTTCACACACGACGATCGACGGCCGTCGATTTCGACATGCTCACGGGCGGTCCCGGCGCATCGTGAAGCAGGGGGTGCCCTCGCCGTCTCTTGCCAAACGAGCCGGAAGACCCGTTACAGTCGCCGCAGGACGAAGGCCGCGCCGAACGAATCCACAATGAGGAGAGAGAGAACCATGAAGATCCAGGAATCCGTCGAGACGTGCATCACGAAGAAATACACCGACTTCTCCAGCACCGCCACCCGATCCGAGTTCTGGTGGTTCATCCTGTTCCTGTTCGTCATCCAGGTCGTGCTGAGCGTCATCTACCGCCCGCTCGCGATGATCTTCGCGCTCGCCACGCTGGTGCCCTACTTCGCCGTGGGCACGCGACGCCTGCGCGATACCGACCACAGCCCGTGGTGGTGGCTCATCGGCCTGGTACCGCTCGTCGGATCGATCGTGCTGATCGTGTTCTTCGCCAAGCCGGGCAAGACGCCGACCACGCCCACCTGAGACGCGAACCGTCCTTGGGAAATCCTGCGTCGCACTGACAAGATGAGTCGCCTGCCCCGGCTCGACCGGCCCACGAGCGAGCAGATCGCCGCCCTGCCGCCCTACGAGGCGCTGGGTGCCGATCACATCCACGTGCTCGAGACGGCCGCGCAGCTTGAGTTCGCGGCCCGTGAACTGCGCGCGTCGGTGCACGTGGGCTTCGACACCGAAAGCAAGCCGATCTTCGTGGCGGGCACCCCGCAGACGGGCCCGCACGTGCTCCAGTTCGCCACGCCGAACGACGCGTTCATCGTGCAGCCCGCGCGACCCGGCATGGCCGATTTCCTGCGCGAGATGATCGAGTCCGACGCCATCGTCAAGGTGGGATTCGGCCTGGCCTCCGACAAGCCGCAGATCTGGAACAGCCTCGGCCTGCGGCTGGGCAAGTCGATCGACCTGTCGTTCCTGGTGCGCAGGCTGGGGTTCGATCAGCCGGTGGGGCTCAAGGTGGCCGTGGCGGTGGTGCTGGGAAGGCGCTTCCCGAAGTCGAAGACCGCCACCACGTCGAACTGGGCCAACCTGAACCTGACCGCGCAGCAGTTGCAGTACGCGGCGAATGACGCGCACGCGTCGCTCAGGATCTTCCAGGCCTTGAACGACATTCCGCCGAATGGCCTCGCGCCGCGGAATCCTTCCTGAACGATCGCGCTAGCGGCGCTTTCCCGGCCGCTCCATCGCCACCTCGGACTGCGAAAAGCCCAGCTTCTCGTAGAACGCCGAGACGCCGGTCCGGCCGGCGCGCAATACCCAGGTCATGCGGTCGTCGTCGCCCATGGCCGCGCGGACGAGCGCGGTGCCCACGCCCTGGCCGCGATGCGCGCTGGCGACGACCACCATCGAGATGTAGCCATTGAAGATGCCATCGGAGATCGCCCGCAGGAAGCCGATGACGGCGCCCTGCTCGATGGCCACCAGGACGACGTGCGAGCGCGCCACCAGTTCGCGGAAGACCTCGGGATCCTGGACGCGCGGACCCCAGTCGTTCGCGGCCAGGAGCAGGCGGGCTGGTTCGACCTCTTCGGGCAGGATTTCTCTGACAAGCATGGCGATCGGCACGGGTTGACGGCAACGCGCGATGCTAACGAAAAAGCTTCATCGCAGATTTGCGGGGGTTGCTGGGTCACTGCTGGGCGTCGCTGGGTCGCTGCTGGGCGTCGCTGGGGCAGTCACGACTCACCGGGCAAGTCTCTTTTGTTCGTGTCCTCCGCCGGCCTGCGGCGCGGCTCCTCCTTGACCTCACAAAAGAGACCAGCCCGGTTCGTCGTTCCAACCATGGGC
>JACMOG010000279.1 GCA_014378125.1 Vitreoscilla sp.
GCGCCCTGCCCGGCCGCGACCCCCGCCAGGATCCCGCCGGCGGCGCCCACCAGCGCGGCGCCGCCCAGGCCCACCCCCGAGCTGGCGAGCACCAGCCGGCCGGCGATCTTCTTCTCCGTGGTGAGGAAGTCGTCCACCTTCTTCGACGCGTCCTTCAGCTGCGCCAGCGCGTCGGCCGCATTCGCCCCCAACAGCTTGACGGCCTGCACGCGCAGGTCGCGGGCGCGGTCGTCCAGCGTCATCTCCAGGTTCAGCGCCTGCGCGATGTCGGCAGCGGCGGGGTGCTCGCGCCGATAGTTGAACAGCAGCGTGGACGTGTGGCCGGCCACGTCGGCCAGGTCGGCGAGCGCGTCGGCGGTGTCGGAGACGGTGGGGCCGGCGGTGGCGGCGAGCGCGGCGGCGGCGATGTCGGCGGCGGTGGGCGTTGGCGTGGGCATGGGAGTCCTTTCAGAGCGCTTCGGCGTCGTCGTTGATCGCCTGCACCTGGGCGACGAAGGCCGCGACGAGCTCGAGGCGGCGCGCGCCGCCGATCTTGTCGAAGTTGGCGATGAGGTCGGCGTGCGCGGCCACCAGGGCGTCGGCCGTCTTGCCGAACGCCTTCACGCGGCGCGCCTCGAGCTCGTTGGCATGCAGGTCGGCGCGCGCGGCGGCCTGCGCGAAGCGCCAGGGCAGGCGTGCCTCCACGTCGGACTGCGTGGGCGCGTTGGAGGCCGCCACGAGGCGATCGAGTTCGCCGCTCATGATGTCGCGGGTGTCGGCGAGCTGCCCGGCGTACACCCGGTCGGCATAGGTCTGCATCGCGCCGACCACGATCTTCAGAGCCTCGTGGTTGTCCTCCAGCGTGGCTCGGGTGAGCACCTGCAGCTTTTCCTCGGTGGCCAGCACCGCGGCGGCGCGGGCGATCTTCATGGCCGCGCCCAGCTTGCTGCTGTCGAACAGGGGCGTGCCGTCGCGCGTGGCGAGCTTGGCCGACACGCCGGAGAGCTGGCGCAGGTCGCCGTCGAACACCGTGGGCTTGGCACCCGACACCTTGGCCAGCGCCGTGGCGTAGTCGCCCAGCGCCTGGCCGAACAGGGCGGCGGTGGCGCCGGCCTCCTTCAGCGCCTTGCACCGGGTCGCGGCCGCGCGTTCGGCGGCGGCGTCGTCGTAGGCGCCGGCGTTGCCGCGCGCCACGTAGCGCTCGCGTTGTTCGCAGCTGGCGCCCATGCCGTCGGTAAACGGCTTGTAGACGGCGGCCAGGTGGTTGGCGGCCGCGCCGAAGTCGGCCACCGGCTGCATCTGCGCGGCGCAGCCTCCGAGCAGCAGCACGGCGATCGCGGCGAGCGGGCGATGGGGCATCGAGGTCTCCCGGCGGTCCTGTTGGGGTGGCGGGCAGTCTACGGCCGGGCGGTGGTGTTCGCACTCGCTACCTTGGGGGGTGTCCCGCGGCATGTCGCAGAATGGGCCTCCCTGAACCCGAGGACGCCCGATGAAGCTCTCCCTGCCCCGCGGCCTCTTCGCGCTCACGCTCTGCGCACTCGCCTTCCCGGCCAACGCCGACGAGGTCCAGGTGGCGATCGCCGCCAACTTCTCGGCCGCCGCGCAGAAGATCGCGGCGCAGTTCGAGCATGACACCGGCCACGTGGTGAAGCTGTCGTTCGGCGCCACGGGCAAGTTCTACGCGCAGATCGAGGCCGGCGCGCCGTTCGACGTGCTGCTGGCCGCCGACCAGGTCACCCCGGGCAAGCTGGTCACCGAAGGCAAGGCGGTGCCCACCACGCTGCACACCTACGCCATCGGCAAGCTGGTGCTGTGGTCGGCCGACCCGGCGCTGGTGGACGCCAAGGGCGAGGTGCTGAAGTCGGACAAGTGGAAGCACCTGTCCGTAGCCGACGCCAAGCTCGCGCCCTACGGCCAGGCGGCCAGGGAGACGCTGGCCGCGCTCAAGCTCACCGACGCCGTGCAGGCGCGCGTGGTCACGGCCGAGAACATCGGCCAGGCCTACCAATTCGCGCAGAGCGGCAACGCGGAACTGGGCTTCATCGCGCTGGGCCAGGTGCAGCCGCCCGACGGCTCCAAGGCGCCGGGCTCGATGTGGCTGGTGCCCGACACCCTCTACTCGCCCATCAAGCAGGACGCGGTGGTGATCGCCGCCACCAAGGTGTCCAAGGCCGCCACCGAGTTCGTGGACTACCTGGCCGGCGACAAGGCCCGCGTGGTGATCAAGGCCTACGGCTACAGCTGGTAAGGCGAGGCGCGTGGATGCCGAGTGGGCCGCCGACCTGCAGGCGGTGACGCTGACGCTCAAGCTCGCGGCAGTGGTCACGCTGCTGCTGCTGGCGCTCGGCACGCCGCTCGCGTGGTGGCTCGCGCACACGCGTTCGCGCTGGAAGGCGCCGCTGTCGGCGCGGGTGGCGCTGCCGCTGGTGCTGCCGCCCACGGTGCTGGGCTTCTACCTGCTGAGGCTGATGGGCCCGCACGGCCTCGTCGGGCGCGCCACGCAGGCGCTGGGCCTCGGCCTGCTGCCGTTCACGTTCACGGGCCTGGCCATCGCTTCGATGCTCTATTCGATGCCCTTCGTGGTGCAACCCATCCAGTCGGCCTTCGAGGCCATCGGCGCGCGGCCGCTGGAGGCAGCGGCCACGCTGCGCGCCGGCCCGTGGGAGCGCTTCGTGCACGTGGCGCTGCCGCTGGCGCGCCGCGGCGTGATCACCGCCGCGGTGCTGGGCTTCGCGCACACCGTGGGCGAGTTCGGCGTGGTGCTGATGATCGGCGGCAACATCCCCGGCGCCACGCGCGTCATCTCCACGCAGCTGTACAGCCACGTCGAGGCGATCGAATACCCCGCGGCGCATCGGCTCGCCGCCATGCTCCTGCTGTTCTCGTTCGCCATGCTGCTGTGGGTGTACCGCCTGCGGCCGCAGGGCGCGCTGCTGGCCGCCACCGCGCCCGGCGCGACGCGGCCATGATCGAGGCGACGCTTCGCCTGCCGCCCGGCGCGTTCACGCTGGACGAGGTGCTGCAGTTGCCGCTGGACGGCGTCAGCGCGCTGTGCGGCCCTTCGGGCTGCGGCAAGACGACGCTGCTGCGCTGCCTGGCCGGCCTCGAGCGCGCGCCCGGCGGACGCGTGGTGGTCGATGGCCAGGCGTGGCAGGACGGCGCCGCGTTCGTGCCGCCGCACCGGCGTCCGGTGGGCGTGGTGTTCCAGGAGGCCAGCCTGTTCGAGCACCTCGACGTGCGCGGCAACGTCGAATTCGGCTGGAAGCGGCTCGCGCCGTCCGAGCGGCGCATCGCGCTGGACGACGCCATCGCCTGGACCGGCATCGAGCCCCTTCTGCAACGCTCGGTGCACGGACTCTCGGGCGGCGAACGCCAGCGCGTGGCCATCGCGCGGGCGCTGGCCGTGAGCCCGCGCCTGCTGCTGATGGACGAGCCGCTCGCCGCGCTCGATTCGGCGCGCAAGGCCGAGATCCTGCCCGCCATCGAGAGGCTGCATGCCCTGTCGGGGATCGCCATCGTCTACGTCAGCCACGCCATCGCGGAGGTGGCGCGCCTGGCCGACCACGTGGTGCTGATGGAGGCCGGCCGCGCCATCGCGTCGGGCCCGGTGGGCGAGCTGCTGAGCCGCCCCGACCTGCCGCTGCCGCCCGGTGAGGACGCCGGCGTGGTGCTGCAGGGCGCGGTGGGCGCCCTCGACGCCGAGTGGCACCTGGCCCGGCTCGACGTGCCCGGCGCCGCGTTCTGGACCCGCGATCCCGCCCTGCCCGTCGGCCATCCCATCCGCCTGCGCGTGCTGGCGCGCGACGTGTCGCTGAGCCTGGTGGAACAGCCGGGCAGCAGCATCGTCAACCAGATTCCCGCCACGGTGGAGGCGATCGCCGACGACACGCATCCGTCGCAGGTGCTCGTGCGCCTGCGCACGCGCCCGGGCGCCAGCGCGCTGCTGGCGCGCGTGACGCGCCGCTCCGCGCAGGCGCTCGCGCTGGCGCCCGGGGTGGCGGTGTGGGCGATGGTGAAGTCGGTAGCGTTGCTGGACTGAGCGCCAAAGCAGACTGCCCCCGGATGGCGTTGCCGGGGCACGCCAACGCACGCCCGGATTGCCGCGTGGCCGCAACGAAACCTGTGCTGGAGCCGAATTATTTTCAGCTTCACCTTGTTGGCAAGCCCTCGCATCGTTAGAGTCAGAACCGCAAGTGCGAATCAATCTCACTTGCACTATTAATCCAGACCCCTAGCGTCTCGCCAGGCGAGCAAAGAAAAGACGATGAACTTCCCTGGCTTCGGTTCAGGCGCCGGCGCCCGGGCGTGGACGCTGGCCGCGCTGGCCACCCTGCCCCTGTTGCTGGCGGCCTGCGGCGGCGGTGGTGGCGACAGCGCCCCGCCCTCGAGCGGCGGATCCACCACGCTGTCGGCCGCGGCCCTGCTGGGCCAGAAGATCTTCGCGGACACGGCCCTGTCGGCCTCCGGCACCCAATCCTGCGCAAGCTGCCACGTGTCCGCCTCGGCCTTTGCCGAGGACGCGTCGGCCGGCGGCGTCGACCACGGCTCGCCCGTGCCGCTGGGCGGCTCCGGCATGGACCAGGGCGGCTTCCGCAACACGCCGTCGTTGATGTACACATCGCTGACGCCCAACTTCTACTTCGCCTCGGACGGCAGCCCCAACGGGGGGTTCTTCCGCGACGGCCGTGCCGAGACGCTGGCCGACCAGGCCCGGTTGCCGTTCACGACGTCGTTCGAGATGGCCAACGCCAACGCCGCCGCGGTCGGCGCCAAGCTGAAGACGCGCCCCTGGCTGGCCGACTTCGTGGCGCTGTACGGCAACGCGGTGCTGAACGATCCCGACACCGCGCTGGCGCGCATGGGCTCCGCCCTGGCCGCGTTCGAGACGGAGGAGCCGACGTTCAATCCGTTCTCCAGCAAGTTCGACGCTTACCAGCGCGGCCAGGCCACGCTCACGGCGCAGGAGCTGAACGGCATGGCGCTGTTCAACAACCCCCCCAAGGGCAACTGCAGCGCGTGCCATCCCAGCACGTCGGCCGACGGCGCCACGCCGCCGATGTTCACCGACTACAGCTACGACAACCTGGGCGTGCCGCGCAACCCGCTGATCGCGGCCAACAATGCCGGCGCGGCCAGCGACGTGCCGGTCAACAGCACCGACGGCGTGCAGACCTACTACGACCTGGGCGTGTGCGGCCCGTTCCGCGAGCAGGCCGTCTACCTGGCCGCCAGTTGCGGCCAGTTCAAGGTGCCCACGCTGCGCAACATCGCGGTGACCGCGCCGTACTTCCACAACGGCCGCTTCACCACGCTCAAGGACGCCGTCGGCTTCTACGTGCGGCGCGACACCAATCCGGAGGAGTGGTACCCCACTGCCTCCGACGGCAGCGTGACCAAGTTCGACGACCTGCCCGCGTTCTACGGCGGCCAGTTCGTGGTCCAGGCCGGCGTGGTGGGCAGCGACGCGGGCTATCTCGGCAACGTGAACACCAGCGAGATTCCCTACAACCGCCTGATCGGCGACACGCCGGCGCTCGACACCGCCGGGATCGACGACGTGATCACCTTCCTGTGCACGTTGACCGACGGCTTCGATCCGGCCCATCCCACGGCGCAGGTGCTGCCCGCGCAATGCCAGGCCGCCGCGCAACTCGCGGCCGCCCCGAAAAACTCCAAGAGCCATTGATGAACAGCATGAAAAATACGCCTGTCGCCCTCGCCGTCCTGTCCCTGTGCCTGCTCGGATCGGCCCGCGCCGCCGACGTCTCGCCCGATCTCGCCGACAAGCTCGCGCAGCAGATCGGCCAGATGCAGCAGCAGCTCGATTCGATGAAGCTGGAGCTCGCGCGCGTGAAGGCGCAGAACGACGCGCTCGCCGCCGCGGAGGCGAGGGCCGCCGCCGTGCCCGCGCCCGTCGTCGCCGCGGCGCCGGCGCCGGCACCTGCACCTGCACCGACCAGCGGCATCTCGCCCAATCTCGGCCTGTGGGGCTACGGCGAGATCTACTACACCAACCCGACGCACGACCACAGCCTGGCCACGGCCGACCTGGCGCGCGCCGTGTTCGGCATCGGCTACAAGTTCGACGAGCGCACCAGCTTCAATTCCGAGTTCGAGGTGGAGCACGCGGTGGCCTCGGCCGACGACTCGGGCGAGTTCGAGGTGGAGCAGTTCTACATCGACCGCCAGCTCACCGACTCGATCAACGCCAGGATCGGGCTGTACCTGATGCCCGTGGGCCTCATCAACGAGCACCACGAGCCCACCGCCTTCTACGGCGTGCAGCGCAACTTCGTCGAGACGCTGATCATCCCCAGCACCTGGCGCGAAGGCGGCCTGGGCCTGCATGGCACCAGCGACCTCGGCCTCACCTGGGACGCCGGCGTCACCACCGGCCTGAACCTGTCCGGCTGGAACCCGATGATCGAGGATCCGCAATACCGCACCGCGCTGGACCTGATCAACAGCGACTCCGCGCCGATGCAGGCCACGCACCAGGAGCTGCAGAACGCCAACGTGCAGCACCTGCAGGAATACGCCGCGCTGAACTACACCGGCATCCCGGGCCTGCTGCTGGGCGGCTTCGTGTCCACCGGCAAGATGGCCCTGCCGGTGGTGCCGGCCAACCTGCCGCAGACCCGCGCCACGCTGTGGGAGGTGCACGGCCGCTGGACGCCGGGCAACGCCGACATCTCGGCGGTGTACGCGCATGGCACGTTCTCCAACACCGCCACGTACAACCTCGACAACGCCGGCGCGTCCAATCCGCTGCCGTCGTCGTTCCTCGGCTACTACGTGCAGGGCGCGTACAAGGTGTGGGAGAGCGGCAGCTACAAGCTGAGCCCGTTCGTGCGCTGGGAGCACTACGACATGGGCGCCAGCTACGCCGGCATCGCCCCCGGCTTCAGCCCGGTGCCCACCGGCCTCGCCTCCGACGGCAAGGCCTGGCCGCAGCCGCACGACCGCGTGTGGACGGCCGGCGCCAACTTCTACCTGAACCCGAACGTGGTGCTCAAGGCCGACTACCAGCGCTTCAGCACCAACACCGACCTGACGCGCTTGGACCTGGGGCTGGGCATCGCTTTCTGACAGGGGTCTGGCTCCGAAGGTGCCTGCCCCCTACGGATACCCGGTGATGGCCCGAATGCGCGCATACAACGGCGCCAGCCGCGCGTACATCTTCTGGTACACCTGCCCATACAGCTCGTCGTACAGCGCCGCGTTGCGCGCGTCGGGCTGGAAGGTGCGCGACACGCGCGTCATCGCGCGCACGGCGGTGGGAAAGTCCGGATGCAGCCCCAGGCCCACCGCGCAGTCGATCGCCGCGCCCAGCCCGCTGGTCTCGTGCACGTGCGGCCGGCTGGCCGGCAGGCGGAAGATGTCGGCGGTGAGCTGCAGCGCCGCGTCGGACTGCGACCCGCCGCCCGACACGCGCAGCTCGGTCAGCGCCACGCCCGTCTTCTTCTCGATGCGCTCGCGGCCGTCGCGCAGCGCGTAGCCCAGGCCTTCGAGGATGGCGCGGTTTACGTGTGCCCGCGTGTGGGCTTCGCCGAAGCCGATGATGGCGCCCTTGGCGTCGGGGCCGGGATGGCGGATGCCGGGCGTCCAGTACGGCTGCAGCACCAGGCCCAGCGAGCCCGGCGGCACCGCGGCCACCAGCTCGTCGAGCAGCGACTCCGGGGCCACGCCGCGCGCCTGCGCCTCGTTGCGTTCGCGGTCGCCGAACTGCTCCTTGAACCAGCGCACCATCCAGTAGCCGCGGAAGATCTGCACCTCGCTGTCGTAGTGGCCCGGCAGCGCGGCCGGATACGGCGGCACGAACGACAGCGCCTCGGCGTATTTGGTGGTGCACACGTTGATGGTGGCGGTGGTGCCGTACGACACGCCGCCCACGTTCGGCTCGACGCAGCCGGAGCCCAGCACCTCGCACGCCTTGTCCGCCGCGGCCGCGATCACCGGCGTGCCCGCCGGGATGCCCGTGGCCGTACTGGCCGCCGCGCTCACGCGGCCCAGCATCGAGCCCACCGGCCGCAGTTCGGGCAACTGCTCGCGGCGCACCGCCAGCGCCTGCCACTTCCAGTCGGACGGCTTCGCCCACGCGTGGGCCTTGAAGTCGAACGGCACGTAGCCCACCTGCGAGCCGATGGAATCGACGAACTCGCCGGTGAGCTTCCAGTTCAACAGGCCCGACAGCAGCAGCACCTTGTGCGTGCGCGCCCAGGCTTCGGGCTCGTTCTGCGCCCACCAATTCACCTCGGCCTCGCGCTGGAAGTAGCGCACCGTGTCGCCCACGCCGGCCAGGCGGAACGCGGCGCGCCATGCGGCGCTGATCCGGGGCACCTGCGTGGCCTTGCGCTGGTCGAGCCAGATCAGCGCGGGCAATGCGGCACGGCCCTGCGCGTCGATGGGCATGATGGTGCCGCGCTGCGTGGTCACCGTCACGCCGCGCACGGCGGCCGCCAGCTCGGGGCGGTCCAGCCACAGCTGGCGGCAGGCGCGGGCGCACGCGGCCCAGAAGCCCTCGACGTCGTGCGCCATCCAGCCGGGCTGCTCCACGACGTAGCCCTCGAGCGCCACCTGCGCCTTCGCCACCAGCTCGCCGCGCGGATCGAACAGCAGCGCGCGGGCGCTCTGGGTGCCGCAGTCGATGGACAGCAGCAGGTCGTCGGGCCGGGCAGTCGTCATGGGGTGGGCACCGTGTAGCACTGGGCGACGATTCGAACGTAGCGGTCGCGTTGGTCGCGCCATTCTCCGGCAGACCAGCCGAGCGCCTCGCGCGCCACCGGCTCCAGCCGCGGCAGCAGCGCCGCGGCGCCGTCCGGCAGCAGCAGGCCCAGGCGCGTGCGGCGCAGCAGCAGGTCGTCGAGGAAGCGCACCTGCTCGTGGCGCAGCGCCCAGTGCAGCTCGGCCCAGGGCGTGGTGGTGCCGGCGACGGCCTGCATGTCGGTGGGCGCCGACTCGCGCAGCAGCTCGCCGGCCTGTGCGCCGTATCGTCCCAGCAGGCGGTGGCGCAGGCCGTGCGGCAGTGCGAAGGCCGCGGTCGGTACCGGCTGCGGGGCGAAGATGGGATCGGCCATGCGGTAATCGAAGTCGGACGCGCTCAGCGTGGCGCTGGCGCTGGCACTGGCACTGAGGCCGGAGAGGTACGGCGCGGCGTGGCGCAGCGCGTCGAGCGCGTTCACGCGGAAGGTGGTGAGCTTGCCGCCGGTGACGGTGATCAGGCCGTGCTCGTCGCGC
>JACMOG010000280.1 GCA_014378125.1 Vitreoscilla sp.
GAGTCGCCCGGGGTGACCGCCGCGACCTTGAGGCGGCGCCTCGGCGCGTCGGCCGAGGGGGTGGCGCGGCGCCTGGGCGCCATAGAGCGGCTGCGCTACGGGGCGCCCGACCCGGCCGCCTCGGCCGACTGGCCGGGCGTGACCGCGGACGCCCGCGCGCTCGCCGCCGCGCTCGCGCAGGACGCGCAGGACGCGAGAGGCGCGAAAGGCACGAAAGGCGCGCGCGATTTGGTCGCTAAACTGGGGCGATGATCTTCGCGCCCGCGTCCCGCCTGTCCGCCGTCTCCCTCAACGCTTCGGCCTTCATGTGCGGGCCTTTTCCGTGCCTGCTGGTCGTTGCCCTCGCGATCGCCGGCACGTGCGCCTCCGCGCAGGAGACCATTCCCGTCGCGCCGGCAGCATCCGCATCTGGATCCGCACGCGCCTCGAAGCACGCGGCCGGGCCCAAGCCCAAGGCCGCCGCGAACAAGAAGCACAAAGGCAAGGCCCCCGCCGTGCGCGACCACGACGCGCCCGACAGCTTCGTCTACGGCCGCCGCGACGACGTGCTCGTGTTCGCCGCGCAGGTGGCCGACGACCGCGGCCTCGACCGCGCGTGGGTGGAGGACCAGCTGGCCCGCGCGCGTTACCAGCCGAGCGTGGCCAAGGCCATCATGCCGGGGCCGCCGGGCAGCGCGAAGAACTGGGCCGCGTACCGCGCCCGTTTCGTCGAGTCCAAGCGGCTGGCGGCGGGCGTGCAGTGGTGGCAGGCCCACGCCGCCGCGCTGGACGCGGCGCAGCAGCGCTACGGCGTGCCGCCCGAGCTGGTGGCGGGCATCGTGGGCGTCGAGTCGTTCTACGGCCGAATGACGGGCAACTACCGCGTGCTGGACGCGCTGTCCACCCTCGCCTTCGACTTTCCCCCCGGCCGCTCCGACCGCAGCGCGTTCTACCGCAGCGAGCTGCGCGCCTATCTCGTGTGGTGCGCGCTGGAGGGCCGCGACGCCGACACCGCCCGCGGCTCGTTCGCCGGCGCCATCGGCTGGCCGCAGTTCATGCCCAGCAGCCTGTTGAAGTACGCGGTGGACTTCGACCACGACGGGCACGTCGACGTGTCCGCGGGCGGCGACGACGTGATCGGCAGCGTGGCCGGCTACCTGGCCATGTTCGGCTGGCAGCGCGACCTGCCGATCTGGTTTCCGGTGCTGCCGCCGGTCGACCCGGCGTCGCGCGCGCGCCTGGTCGCCGCCGACATCGTGCCCACCTTCACCGCCGCCCAGCTGACCGACGCCGGCGCGCAGCTGCCCGACGCGGCACGCGACTTCGCCGGCCCGCTGGCCTTCGTCGAACTGCAGAACGGCGACGCGCCCGCCAGCTATGTGGCCGGCACGCGCAACTTCTACGTGGTGACGCGCTACAACTGGTCGAGCTACTACGCGATGGCCGTGATCGACCTGGCCGCGGCGCTCAAGCGTGAGATGGCGCTGGCGCCGGCGGCGCGCACGCTGGCGAACTGACGCACCTCGGCCATCCTGCGCGGAGTCGCAGGATCCACCGCCGCGACATCACGTGGATCCTGCGACTTCGCGCAGGATGACA
>JACMOG010000281.1 GCA_014378125.1 Vitreoscilla sp.
CTGCTGCTCGAGCGCCTGCAGCGATTTCTTCAGGGCGTCGACCAGCTTCTTCGCGACCCGTGGTCCGGCTTCGGTGCGGTAGCAAAGAACCTCGCCGCGGCGGTCTTGCCTGGCCGCCGGAGCCCGAAGTACAGGCTTCACTCGCCTTCATCGTACTGGTGCTCATGACGTCATCCTGAACGCTTTTGGCAACTGCTGTCAAGATTCCGCCAAGTCGACCCTCAGCCACTTCTCCATCTTCACCCCATCCACCCGCCCGCTGTACATGCCCCGCACGATGGCGACCTCCTGGTAGCCGTGCTCGTTGTAGAAGCTGCGCGCGGCGACGTTGTCCATGCGCGCCTCCACGCGAATACGCCGCGCGCCGGCTGCGCGAGCGGCGTCCTCCAGCCAGCGCAGCATCGCGCTGCCCACGCCCTGGCGTTGCCGCGAACGGTGCACGGCGAACAGCAGCAGGTGGGCGTCATCGTCGGCGTAGTACATCAGCCCGAACGCTGCCACGGCGCCGGGCGGGCCGATGACGACCGCGTTGATCTCCGGGTCGGCGATGGCCTGGCGCACGCGTGGCTCGCGCCACGTCCAGGGCAGGCCGTACTCGATCTCGGCGCGCGACAGCGCGGCGATGGCGGAGGCGTCCGCGGGCGCGGCCAGGCGGATGGTGTGGTTCGAGATCACGGCCCTGCCAGCGTAGCGCATCGACGCCGCCCCGACGCGCCGCGCGGGACATTTCCCCACCTTGCGCACGGCACCCACGCTGCGACTATGCTCTGCGCCCATCCTGCCCGCACCGGAGCCGCGCCCTGACCCCCACCATCCATCCCGACGGACTGCCGCGTCCACAGCGCCAATGGGCGATGTTCGCCATCGCGATCGCCGTCACGATGGCCGTGCTCGACTCCGCGGTGGCCAACATCGCGCTGCCGGCCATCGCGCGCCAGCTGGGCGTGTCGCCCGCCGAATCGGTGTGGGTCATCAACGCGTACCAGCTGGCCATCGTGGTGCTGCTGCTGCCGGTGGCCGCGCTGGGCGAGCGCATCGGCTACCGGCGCGTCTACATCGGCGGGCTAGGGCTGTTCACCGTGGGCTCGCTGGCGTGCGCGCTGTCGCCGACGCTGGCCTGGCTGATCGCCGCGCGCATCCTGCAGGGCCTGGGCGCCGCGGCCATCATGGGCGTCAATGGCGCGTTGGTGCGCTACACCTATCCGCAGAAGTCGCTGGGGCACGGCGTGGGGCTCAACGCGTTGGTGGTGTCGGTGGCGGGCGCCATCGGGCCGACGGTGGCCTCGGGCATCCTGGCCATCGGGCCGTGGCAGTGGCTGTTCGCCGTGAACGTGCCGATCGGGATCGTCAACGTCGTGTTCGCGTCGCGGGTGCTGCCGTGGTCGACGCTGTCGGACAAGAAGCTCGACTGGGGCAGCGCCGCGCTGAGCGCCCTCACCTTCGGGCTGTTCTTCATCGGCGTGGACACATTCACGCACGCGCAAGGCGAGGGCGCGCTGGCCGCGGCCGAGCTGGTGATGGCCGCGCTGGCCGGCACCTGGCTGTTCCTGCGCGAGCGCCACGAGAAGCGTCCGCTCATTCCCATCGACCTGCTGCGCATTCCGGTGATCGCTCTGTCGGTGGCCACGTCGATCTGCTCGTTCGCGGCCTACATGCTCGCGTTCCTGGCGTTGCCGTTCTGGTTCCAGGCGGCGCTGCATCGCGACCAGGTGCAGACGGGGCTGCTGATGACCCCCTGGCCCGTGGGCGTGGGCCTGGTGGCGCCGTTCGCCGGCCGGCTGGCCGACCGCGTGCCCGCCGCCATCCTGGGCAGCGCCGGTTTGTTGGTACTGGCGATCGGGCTGGGGCTGCTGACGCAGCTGGACGCGAACGCGGCGACGCTCGACATCCTGTGGCGCATGGCACTGTGCGGGCTGGGCTTCGGGTTCTTCCAGGCGCCGAACAATCGCACGATGCTGGGCAGTGCGCCGCGCGAGCGCGCCGGCGCGGCGGGCGGCCTGCTGGCCACTGCGCGGCTCACCGGCATGACAAGTGGCGCCACCATCGCGGCGCTCGTGTTCCGCGCGGTGCCGCACGACGCGGAACACGTGTGCCTGATGGTGGCCGTGGGGCTGGCCGTGGCGGGCGGGCTGGCGAGCCTGTCGCGGTTGCGGGCCCGCGGCGCGACGTAGGGGTCTGGCATCTCCTGCGTATTTCGCAGGCAATGCCTGACCCCGGCCCCTGAAGCAGTTCAC
>JACMOG010000282.1 GCA_014378125.1 Vitreoscilla sp.
AGCAAGACCGTGATCGTGTCCACCGGCGCGCGCTGGCGCGAGGTCAACGTGCCGGGCGAGCAGGAATACAAGAACAAGGGCGTGGCCTACTGCCCGCACTGCGACGGCCCGCTGTTCAAGGGCAAGCGCGTGGCGGTCATCGGCGGCGGCAACTCGGGCGTCGAGGCGGCCATCGACCTGGCCGGCATCGTGGGCCACGTCACGCTGCTCGAGTTCGGCGCGGAGCTGCGTGCCGACGCGGTGCTGGTCGACAAGCTCAAGAGCCTGAAGAACGTGGTGATCCACACGCAAGCGCAGACCACCGAGATCACCGGCGCCGACGGCAAGGTCAACGGCCTCACCTTCACCGTCCGCACCAGCGGCGAGAGCCGCAAGGTGGAGCTCGAGGGCGTGTTCGTGCAGATCGGCCTGGTGCCCAACTCCGAATGGCTCAAGGGCACGATGGAGCTCACCAGGCACGGCGAGATCGTGGTCGAGGCGCGCGGCCAGACCTCGGTGCCGGGCGTGTTCGCCGCCGGCGACGTCACCACGGTGCCGTTCAAGCAGATCATCATCGCCACCGGCGACGGCGCCAAGGCCGCCCTCGGGGCGTTCGACCACATCATCCGGCAGGCCGTGCCGGCTTGATGAGCGCGCCTGCCCGATCGGACAGGCGAGGCTGACTCGGCAGGCGGGCGGCTTTGCTGGGTGCCCCGCCAGGTTGGACGACCGGCGGCGACACCACCGGGACGCTCCCACGTCCCGGCGGACATCGCTAGTGGCCTCGCGCGAAGAACTGGGCCGATTCGATGAACAGCAAGCCGTTGGGCACGCCGTAGCCGGTCGCGTTGTCCCAACCCGGCGCCGCTGCAAGCGACGAGTCGAGGCCGAAGCCGACGTCATCCCAGCCCAGGAACGGGCTCTGGCCGACGTAGTACAGCAAGCCGACGAAGCCGGTCTTCTGCGACGCGGGCAGGCCCAGCAGTTGCGCCGGCGTGTAGGGCGTCGGCGCGCCACCGCGGAAACTGATGGAGGCGCTCGTGCTGTGCTTCCTGGCCTTGATCGGCACCACGTCGCGCAACGCGAACGGCTGCATGGCGGCGACCACCGGGGCGGCCTGGCCCAGCGACTCACCCGCGGCCTCGTCGGCCAACGCCCAGATGGCCGAGAAGATCGGCGTCGCCAGGCTCGTGCCGCCGATGGTGGCCCACGTCTGCGCGCCGGTGTTGCTGCGGCCGTTGGGGCACGACAGCGGCGCGCTACGGATCAGTCCGGCCTGAGCGCGGCGCGGGGCGCGGCCGCCCGCTGCCGCCGCATCCACAGGAACCCGTCGGCGCTGTAGACCACCAGCGCCGTCCAGATCATCACGAAGCCCGCCAGCCGCGTGCCCTGCAGCGGCTCGCCGAACCAGGTGATGCCCAGCAGGAACTGGATCGTTGGCGACAGGTACTGCAGCGTGCCCAGGGTGGCCAGCGTGAGGCGGCGCGCGCCGGCGGCGAACAACAGCAGCGGGATGGCGGTGAGCGGCCCGGCGAACAGCAACCAGGCCACGGTGGCGCCGTCCATGCCGGCGAACAGGCCCGGCAGGCCGCCGCGCGGCGCGGACATCCACGCCAGCGCCACCAGCGCCACCGGCGCGATGACGGCCGTCTCCACCGCGAGTCCTTCCAGCGCGCCGAGCTGCGCGGTCTTGCGCAGCAGGCCGTAGGTGCCGAACGACCCGGCCAGGCCCAGCGCGATCCACGGCGGACGGCCCAGCGTGGCGGTGAGCCACAGCACGCCGCAGGCCGCCACGGCCACCGCCAACCATTGCAGCCGGCGCGGGCGTTCCTTCAGCACCCAGGTGCCCAGCAGCACGTTGACCAGCGGCGTGACGAAGTAGCCCAGGCTGGCCTCGACCACGTGGCCGTGGTTGACGGCCCACACGTACAGCAGCCAGTTGATGCTCAGCAGCAGCGCGCTGAGCGCGAACCGCGCCACCAGCCGCGGCCGGCGCAGCACGCCGCCCACCCATTGCAGGCGTCGCATGGCCACCAGCACCGTCCAGATGAACACGAACGACCAGAGCGAGCGGTGCATCACGATCTCGAACGCGTCGACCCGCGCGAGCGCGTGGAAGTAGATCGGGAACAGGCCCCAGGTGATGTAGGCGAGGGCGGCGCAGAGGAGACCGGACATGGAGGCTTTTCGGAGGGTGCGCCATTATCGAAGACACGTGGGGAGTCCTGGACGCGCGCGATCGTTTGGCACGAAACGCGCACGACTTGGCGTTTCACCCGTTGCTTTAAGCCAATTTCCGCCTTTAGGGGGATTGTTGGGCATTGGCACTCGGCTGAAAAATGGCTGTCATGAACACGCCTCATCATTCGGCGTGTTCGAGGAGAACAGTCATGCCGCAAACGTACAACGTCGGATCCCGGTCGCGCTTCGTGACCTTCATCGCCTGGATGTTCATCCTCCTGGCGGCGTTCGCGTGCGAGTGGGCGGTCATCCAGAACGCCACGCAGTCGTCGTGGGCCGCGCTGGCCGGCGACCAGGCCAGCCTGCCCTGGCTCACCGGCCTGCTGATGCGCCACGCCACCTGGGTCTTTTCCACGGCCATCGCGCTGTCGCTGGCCACCATGGTGTGCGGCTTCGGCCTGCTGCGCCGCATCGAATGGGCGCGCCGCGTGTTCATCGGCCTGCTGATGGTGGCCATCGGCGTCGACCTGGCCGGGCTGTGGCTGCAACAGGAATTCATGCACCTGCTGGTGGACTCGGCGCTGCGCCAGGCCACGTTCACGCAGTCGGCCGCCGACGTGTTCGGCGGCGTCGTCACCGCCGCGCGCGTGCTGGCCGGCTTCATCACGCTGGTGGCCAGCCTGGCGCTGGCGGGCATCATCCGGCGGCTGATGTCGCCGTCGGTCCGGCAAGAATTCGCCTGAGGCGTTGTTTCTTGGATTGATGGGCGGCGCGAGTCGCCGATGAAAGGGGCCTGGCCCCTTTCAGTTCGCGTCGAACCCCGCCGGGAACTCGTCGGAGGACACCCGGTCGGTGGTGCGCACGTCCTTTGTGCCAGCGCGACCGTTTCCACGGTGCATGGCACCCGGGTGCAGGTGCTGGTGGCCGACCTGGCCAAGGAGAGCGACCTGGCCGACGTCGAGGCCGTGCTCCGGCGCGACGAGAGCATTCGCGTGCTGGTCAACAACGCGGGCGTCGCGCGCTTCAGCCCGTTCGCCGCATCGAAGGGGCCGGACGCCAACTCGCAGATCGCGCTCAACATCACGGCGCTGACCCGCCTGACCCACGCGGTGCTGCCGGGATTCGTCGCGCGCAACGCGGGCGCGGTGATCAACATCGCCTCGGTGCTGGCCGTGCACGCGCTGCCCATCAGCTCGGTCTACAGCGCCACCAAGGCCTATGTGCTGCAGTTCAGCCGCGGCCTGCAGGGCGAGCTGGCCAACACCGATGGCCGCTTCTGCGGCTATCGTTCCCTCAAGTCTTCAGATGGGTGAATTGAGCGCGCGTCAGCAACTGCCTGAAATCCCGATCGAAGCTGACCAGATGTTCGGCCTGCTGCTCCACGGCTGAGGCCAGCCATGCGTCCGGCAGGGCGTTGGCGGCGAGTTGCTTGTCCAGGCAAAGCTGGCGCAGTCGTGGCCACTCGGGGCCCAGAGACGCCAGATTGACGCCGGGAACGGCCAGGATGGCGTCGACGAAAGCGATGGCGTTGGCAATGGGCGTGGGGCGTCCGAAGATCTTCGGATTCGTCACCAGCCTCAACATGCTGGCGATCACCATCGGCATGAGGGTGAACGGAGCGCCGCGCTCGGTGGCGTCGAGAGCGTCATCCAGCCAGCCGCGAGCGATGTCGTGATGCGGATGATCGCTGCGCGACGCCGCCACGAGGACGTTGACGTCAGGCGTCATCGTCCAGCGCGTCCAGCATTGCTTTATTGCTCAGTGGATTGACACCGGCAACCAGACCTCCGCGGCCATTGAAGACGGGAAGGCGCCTGCGAACCTTGGAAGGTTCGGTGGTGCTGGCACGCAGGCGCAATTGCAACCCTTCCTCGATCAGGCGAGTCAGGCTGGTTCTCTGCTGAGCGGCCAGCGCCTTCGCATTGGCCAGCAATTGATCGTTCAGATCGAGTGTCGTCTTCATTTTCTTGAGTATACAGATTTCTGTATAAATCGGCATCATCCTCCTTGAGCGTGACGCAGATCGCGCACGTGGAGGCGCGTTGCCGCGGGGCCTGATCAGCCGCGCCGCTGCCGGTCCGGCCGTCCGTCGTGGTCACCGAAATCGCGCGCCGGCGCGTCATCCCACCACTCGGTGACGCCCATGTCGGCGCGGCGCGAAGGGTCGACCGGATAGACGATGCGATTGCTCGCCTTGGCCGCCTCGCCGCCCACCAGCAGCAACGCGTCGCGATCGCCGTTGTTGATGAAGCAGTGGGAGATGCCCGTGCCGGCGGGAAACGCCGCGAGGTCGCCCGCTAGCATGCGGTGCAGGCGGCCGTCGATCCAGGCGTCCACCTCGCCTTCAACGACATAGGCGAACTCCTCCTCGTCCGATTCGGCGTGCGGCCATGACGAGCGGCTGCCGGGCACCAGGCGCTGCAGGTTGATGCCGATGCGCTGCAGGCCCGCAGCGCTGCCCAGGCGGCGCGCGGCACCCATGGGCTCGTCGCTGTTGGGGTAGACGTGGCGGCGCTCGGGAACGTCGGCGGTCGAGACGATGAAGGGTGGGCGTGCGGTCATGGGATCTCCGGAAGATTCAGGCGATGTCGCCATCGACGTAGAACCAGCGGCCGTTTTCTCGCACGAACCGGCTCGTCTCGTGCAGCCGCTCGGCCTTGCCGCCCAGCTTGCTGCGCGCCACGAACTCCACGATCGCGTGGTCGGCGTCCTGCTGCGCGTGGCGGCGCACGTCGAGGCCCAGCCAGCGCAGGCCGGCGGGCATCGGCTCGATGGCGGTGGGGCGGGTGGAGGGGTGCCAGGTGTCGGCCAGGTAGCCCGGCAGGCCGCCCACGAAGGCGCTGTAGCGCGAGCGCATCAGGTCTTCGGCGGTCGGCGCCTGCAGCGCCTCGGGGCCCCTGTGCCAGCGGCCGCAACAGCGGGCGTAGGGCAGGGGACGGCCGCAAGGGCAGGGCGCGGTGGGGACGAGAAGCATGTGGATCCAATGAATCGGGGTGCCTGGTCTTGCCTGTACTCGGGCGAGACCAGGCATCCGCATATTTTGCGGGAAGGCTCGATTGCTTGATCGCGCCGTCAAAGGTCCGATAGACTGTATGCAAACACAGTACTCCGGGAGAGCTCCGGAACGACCCGGCCTGCCGGGTTGCGACGCCCTCCCGCTGCCCATGCATCCACGTCTGCCCGGTCATGTCCTCGCCTTCTTCCCTGCTGCCGCTGGAGCATCTGCATCCGGCGTTGTGGCGCGCGCACCAGCTGGGGCGCGGGCGGGAGGCGGTGCACGCGAGCGGCTATACCGCGCTCGATGCCGAGCTGCCGGGCGGTGGCTGGCCGCAGAGAGCACTCACGGAGCTCCTGCTCACCCGCCCTGGCTGGGGTGAGACCCGACTGCTCGCGCCGGTGCTCGCACGCGTGGGCGCGGCCGGGCGAGGCGTGCTGCTGCTGGGGCCGCCGGCCGAGCCCTGCGCCGAGGCGCTGGCGCAGCTGGGACTCGACCTGTCGCGCTGCGTGGTGATCCGCGGCGACGACCTGCTGTGGCCGCTCGAGCAGGCGCTGCGCAGCGGCCAGGCGGGCGCGGTCGTGGCGTGGGCGCCGGCCAGCCTCAAGGGCGAGGCCTTGCGCCGGCTGCAGCTGGCCGCGCAGTCGCACGAGGGGCCGGCCTTCGTCGTGCGGGCCGAGGCCGCGGCGGCCCATCCCAGCCCGGCGCCGCTGCGCCTGGCGCTGGCGGGCGCCGGCCCCGACTCCTTGGCCGTGCGCCTGCTCAGGCGGCGCGGGCCGGCGCTGGAGCTGCCGGTGGTGCTCGCGCTGCCGCCCGTGCTCTCGCGTGCCGCGCGTCAGCGGGCGCTCACGCCCCGGCGCACGCGCACGAGCGTGCAGGCCTTGTCCACCATCGCATGATCCAGGCGGAGATCTCACCATGCTCTGGATCGGCATCCACCTGCCGGCGTTGTCGCTGGAATCCTTCATCGCCACGCTGGCGCCGGAGCCGCTGGCGGCCGACCGGGTGGTGGACGACCTCGACGAGATCGACGCGGTGGGCCCCGTGGCACTGGTCGATCGGCACCGCATCGTCGCGGCCAATGACGCGGCGCGCGAGTGCGGAGTACGGCCCGGCCAGAAGCGCGCCACGGCGCTCGCGCTCGCGCCGCACGCACGCCTGGGC
>JACMOG010000283.1 GCA_014378125.1 Vitreoscilla sp.
CACGGCGACCACCGCGAGAGCGGGTAGCGCCAGCAGCCAGGGCTTGCGCGTGATCCTGGAGGCGATCTCCTCCGGCGCGGCGCCCTCGCCGCGCACGGGGCGCCCCGTCATCTGGATCGTGCGCTCGTACCCTCCCGACGCGGCGCTCGCAAGCGCGGGCGCACCCAGGGGCTCGACCACGCGCGCGGGCACCGCCACGTGGCCATTCAGGGCCTCCCAGAGGACGGCGACGGACTGCGGCCGATCCTGCGGCCGCACCGCCATCGCCCAGTCGAGCGCCGCCAGCACGTGGGGCGAGAATCCGGGCAGCTCCAGCTGCGACAGCGGCAACAGTTCGTCGCTCAGGATGCGCGCGGTGGCCGGCAGCGGCGGCCGGCCGGTGAGCATGAAGTAGCACGTGCTGGCCAGTGCGAACACGTCGGTCCACGGGCCCTGGCGCATCGCCTTCGAGTCGGCGTACTGCTCGATGGGCGCGAACTGCGGCTTGAGGATGGCGGTGAGCGACTGCGTGCGATCCGTGAGCGCGTGGCGCGCCGCGCCGAAGTCCAGCAGCACCGGCCGGTTGTCGGCGCACCACAGGATGTTGTCGGGCGCGATGTCGCGGTGGAAGACGTCGACGCGGTGCATCTCCGACAGCGCGCCCAGCAGCGGCTCGATCATCGACAGCAGCCACGCCTGCGTGGGCGCCTTCGAGCCCATCTCCTGGCGCCGCTGGCGCAGCGTCTGCGCCTTGTAGAACGGCATCGCCATGTAGGCGGTGCCGTTCGCCTCCCAGAATCGATGCACCTTGACGAGGGCCGGATGGTCGAAGCGGGCCAGCAGGCGCGCCTCGTTGACGAAGGAGCGCAGGCCCAGCGCGAAGTCTTCCTCGTGCTGGCGCGAGCGCAGCGTCACGCGGCCGTCGACCGCGCGTCCAACCATGCCCATGGGCATGTATTCCTTCAGCGCCACCTCGCGTTCCAGCGCCGGCTCGCGGGCTCGGTAGACGATGCCGAAGCCACCCACGCCCACCACCTCGACGACCTCGAATTCGCCCAGCCGCGTGCCGGGCGCGAGCGCATCGCTGGACTCCGGCAACGGCATCAGCGTGGCCGTGGTGGGCAGGAACGGGGCGTGATCGGGCGTGGGGTCGGCGTTGGTTTGCATGGGCGTGGACCCGCCATGGCAACGGGGTAGAACGACTGTAACCGGGAGTTGCAGCACTCGATGATCTGCCGCTCCTTCGCGCCTGCAAACGGGCGTGGACGCGGAAGGATTGCACGTATTCTGGTGATCGTTGCCACCGACTCCGCCGGGCTTTTGTGACAAGACCAACTCGACAATGGATTTTCAGTCCGATGGATACGATCCGGCGATCATCCGTATCTCGGAATTTCGGCTCAGTCTTTGATCCGTATATGAGGAGATACGGCTCATGAGCATCCGGCCACCCCGGATCTGGCGTCGCGCTGCGTGGCGGACGCATGCGGTGGCTCGCGAGAATCGGTGGGCCGGCGGATCCGAAGAAGTCATCGACAGGCCCTAGACTCTTCACCTGGAGCGATCGCCCCAGGGAGGACATGCAATGAACCGAACGACCCGGCCCGGCCGCCTGCTGGCCGCCGGCGCCCTGCTCTGCGCGCTGGCAGCGACGGCCGCCGCGCAGACGGTCGCCTTCAGCGGCAGGCGGGGGGAGAAGGCGCTGCTGATCATCACCGGCCATGCCCCCGGCGTGGCCGTGGGCGCCACCGTGCAGGGCGTCAAGCTGGTGCATATCGATGGCGCCAGCGCGCAGGTCGACGTGGGCGGCAAGACGCAGACGCTGCGCCTGGGCGGCGCCGCCGTGGTGGCGGGCGACCCGGGCGGCGGATCGGGCGGCTCGCGCATCGTGCTGCCCGCCGGCTCGGGCGGCCACTACGCGGGCCTGGGCACCATCAACGGCCACTCGGTGCAGTTCGTCATCGACACCGGCGCCACCGCCGTGGCCATGGGCGCCGACGTGGCCCAGCAGCTCGGGCTCGATCCCAAGGACAGCACGCCCGTGGCCGCGATGACGGCCAACGGCGCCGTCGCGGCGCGCAAGCTCACCTTGAACAGCGTGCGCGTGGGCGACGTCACGATCTACAACGTGGAGGCGATGGTGGTGCCGCAGTCCATGCCGGTGGTGCTCCTGGGCAACAGCTTCCTGTCGCACTTCCAGATGCACAGCGACGCCAGCTCGCTGGTGTTGGACAAGAAGAACTGACGGTAGGCGAAGGGGTCTGGCCGCGCGGGGCCAGACCCTGCTCCTGACTCTGTAGCCAGGTGCAACAACCACCCTGGATGGGCCCGCGACTTGCCGCCTGACCCGCATCACGCGCCCGCGCGGGGCGCACTCCTGGAGAATCCATGCATCACCGTCCCCTCGGCCACACCGGCCTGCAGATCGCCCCCATCGTCTTCGGCGGCAACGTGTTCGGCTGGACCGCCGACGAGAAGCGCAGCTTCGAGCTGCTCGACGCGTTCGTCGACGCCGGATTCAACACCATCGACACGGCCGACGTGTACTCGCGCTGGGTGCCCGGCCACCAGGGCGGCGAGTCCGAGACCCTCATCGGGCGATGGCTCCAGGCCAACCCCGCGCGTCGCCAGCAGGTGCTGCTGTTCACCAAGGTGGGCATGGACATGGGCGAGGAACACAAGGGCCTGGGCCGCCTGTGGATCGAGCGCGCGGTGGAAGACTCGCTGCGCCGCCTGCAGACCGACGTGATCGACCTGTACCAGGCGCATCGCCCCGACCCGGAGACCTCGTACGAGGAGACGCTGGACACCTTCGACCGCCTCGTGAAGGCCGGCAAGATCCGAGCGTTCGGCTGCTCCAACTACGATGCACGCCAGCTCGCCGAGGCGCAGGATTCCGCGCGCATCAACGACCTGCCCGCCTACCAGACGCTGCAGCCCGAATACAACCTGTTCGACCGCGACGCCTACGACGGCCCGCTGCGCGACCTGGCCCTCCAGCAGGGCCTGGGCGTGATTCCGTACTACGGCCTGGCCTCGGGCTTTCTCACCGGCAAGTACCGCACGGAGGCCGACCTGGGCCAGAGCAAGCGCGGCGGCGCCGTGAAGAAGTACCTCACGCCGCGCGGCCTGCGCATCCTGGGCGCGCTCGACCAGGTGTCGCAGCGCCACGCCACCCAGCCCGCGGTGGTGGCGCTGGCCTGGCTGCTCGCCCGCGAGGGCGTGACCGCGCCCATCGCGAGCGCGACCAGCGTGGAGCAGCTGAAGAGCTTTTCCGCGGCGGCCGAACTCGTGCTGAGCGAGACCGACCGCGCGGTGCTCGACCAGGCCAGCACACCCGACAACGCCTGAGCTGTCATACTGCGAGAAGGCGCAGGATCCATGCGGTGCAGCGATCGTGGGGCCTGCGGCTTCGCGCCGGGCGACACTTCAAGGTTCTTGC
>JACMOG010000284.1 GCA_014378125.1 Vitreoscilla sp.
CAGCTGCTCTCGCCGATGCTGGCAGCGCTGGCGATGAGCCTCAGTTCCGTTTCCGTGTTTGCCAACGCACTGCGCCTGCGCAAAGGCTAGCGCGCTGGCCGCTTCGCGCTGACCATCAAAACTGTTCCCATTCCTCGGTCGCGGCCGGGCGGGCTTGCGTGGTGGCGACGGGCGCCGCCTTGGGCTTGGCCGTAATGCGCACCGGGGCCGGCTTTTTCTTCGGCACGGCGGCACGCGCCGGCGGTGGTGCCGATGCGGCCCTCGCGCGCCGCGGCGCCGCGGCAGCGGCGGCCTGCTCGACCAGGACGGCGTGCTGTTGCGTGACCGTGTCCATCTCGCTGTCGGCCTGGTTGATTTGCTGGATGCTCATTTCCTGTTCCTGACCGGCCGAGCTGATCTCATCCATGATGTCGGTCACCAGTTTCACGCTGGCGACGATCTGGTCCATGGTGGTGCCGGCCTGGCCGACCAGTTTGCTGCCCGCTGCCACCTTCTCGACCGAATCGCCGATCAGCAATTTGATCTCCTTCGATGCGACGGCCGAGCGCTGCGCCAGGGTGCGCACTTCGGACGCGACCACCGCAAAGCCGCGTCCCTGTTCCCCTGCCCGCGCCGCCTCGACTGCCGCGTTCAGGGCCAGGATATTGGTCTGGAAGGCGATGCCGTCGATGACGCCGATGATATCGACGATCTTGGTTGCCGATGCATTGATGGAGCCCATCGTATCGATCACCTGCGTCATGACGGCGCCGCCCTCGACGGCGACACCGGCGGCCGAGATGGCCAGGGCGTTGACCTGGCGGGCCTTGTCGCTGTTTTGCCGGACGGTGGCCGTGAGTTCTTCCATCGACGCGGCGGTCTGCTGGAGATTGCTGGCCTGCTCTTCGGTGCGCTGGCTCAGGTCGGCATTGCCGACGGCGATCTGCGACGAACCGGTGGCGATGGAGTCGGACGAATGGCGCACCTGGCCCACGATGGACGACAGGTTGTCGTTCATGCGCTTGAGCGCGCGCAGCAGCTGGCCGGCTTCGTCAGGATCGGACGAGTCGATGGCCGCGGTGAGGTTGCCCGACGCCACGGTCTCGGCGACTTCCACCGCGCGCGCGATGGGGCGCGTGATGGAGCGGGCGATGATCCAGGCCAGCAGCGCGCCGAGCGCCATGGCGCCGGCCAGCAGCGAGACGATCAGCACGCGCGAGCTGCGGAACACGTTGCTCGCCGCGGTGGCCGCCTTCACGCCGCCCTGGTTCTGGAAGTCCATGTCGGCGCGAACCGCCGACACGAGTTCGTTGAAATCCTTGTTGGCGGCGCCGAGGTACGACGCGGTCGCCTGGTCACGGTAGTCGGCATCGCTCGACGACAGCTGCACCTGCTTCAGGAGATCGTCGTAGTAGCGCTGCTGCGCGCCCCAGATGGCGTCGGCCAAGCGCTTTTCGTCTTCGCCGTCGATCATCGGGGCATAGACCTTCCATGCCTTGTCCGCGACGGCCTGCCGGGCGACGATCGCCTTGAGCTGGTCGGCGATCTCCTCTGGCTTCGACGTCATCGTCAAGCGGGCCTGCGAGCGACGCACGTCGTACACCGCGATCGAGTATTGGCCAAGCGCGCTGGCCGACGGCAGCCAGTTCGTGGCCAGGTCGTCGGCCGCGTCGTTGACGCGCGACAGCGCCACCAAGGACGACACGCCCACGGTGAGTGTGAGTGCCAGCGCGCCTGCAAAGCCAAGAGCCAGACGAGGGGCAATCCGGAAGCGAGAGAGAAAGTTCATGAGGGGGGAGTGCGACGACGTCTGGGACCTGCGGAGATCCAGCCGCCACGGACCATTCCGTGGCTCGCGGTATTTCGACTCATCCTGGGCGAACTTGAGCCGACTCCTGAACAAGCGCACAGTCGTAGCAAACACGTAACAATGCAAATGGGAATAGTTTTCATTTGCTTTTATACTGCGCCTGCCATTTGGAGGGCAGATGAACGACATGATCAAGACCGCCTGCGCGCTCGCCGCATCCGCCGCGCTGGGAACCGCTTTCGGCCAGGACGCTGCCACGGCACCGGCCGCCGCGGCCAGCGACAGCAGCACCAACGCGCAGAGCGTGGTGGTGTCCGCCAAGCGCGCCAACCGCGTCTCGAAGGGCGCCACGGGGCTGCCCATGGACGTGAAGGACACGCCGCAGACCATCAGCACCATCGATGCCGAGGACATGAAGGACTTCGGCGCCACCGGCAGCAACGATGCGCTGCGCATGGGCACCGGCATCAACGTGGAGCAGTACGAGACCAACCGCGCGTCGTACAACTCGCGCGGCTTCGACATCCAGCTGACGCAGCTCGATGGCCTGGGCATGACCAACGACTGGGGCACCGTCGTCGGCCAGCAGGACACCTTCCTGTTCGAGCGCATCGAGCTGATCCGCGGCGCCAACGGCCTGCTCACCGGCGTGGGCAACGCCTCTGGCACGATCAACTACGTGCGCAAGCGCCCCACCAACACGGACGGCGGCGAGATCGACCTGGGCGGCGGGTCGTGGAACAACGTCCGCGCCGCGATCGACTACAACAAGGTGCTGACCAGCGACGGCTCGTGGGCCGCGCGAGTGGTGGCCACGCACGACGACGGCGACTCCTACCTGCGCGCGCTGCACGACAGGAAGACCAACCTGTACGGCGTGGTGGACGGCCAGATCGGCGAGCACGGCGTGCTCACCTTCGGCGCCTCGTACGAGGACGCGCGCCAGGAGTCGCCGATGTGGGGCGCCCTCACGTTCGTGCGCACCGACGGCACGCAGGCCGACTTCCCCGTGTCGTCGTCAACGTCGCAGGACTGGACGTACTGGAACACCAGGACGCGCACCGCGTTCGTGGAATACGCGCACGACCTGGGCGCCGGCTGGGAGGCCAAGTTCACCTACAACCACCACGACACCGACCAGCAGACGAAGATCTTCTACGCGTACGTGCCCACGGCGGACGGCGCGCTGAACCCGGACAACACCGGCCTGGTGGGCTGGCCCTACGCATCGCACGACATCACGCACAACGACATCTTCGACGCCAACGTCAGCGGCAAGTTGAGCGCGTTCGGCGGCAGGCACGAGGTGCTGGTGGGAATCAGCCGCGCGCGCGCCTCCAGCAACACCGACATCTACCCGTTCGACGACAACGACATCGGCCAGCCGTTGCCCGCGTTCCCGTACGGCGGCGACGTGTATCCCGAGCCGGACTTCGGCCCGGCCCAACGCGACAGCCAGGGCAAGCAGACACTCACCCGCCTTTACGGCGTGACACGCATCGCCGTCACGGACACGGTCAAGGGCATCGTCGGCCTCAACGCGGTGCAACTGCGCCGCGCGGGCAGCTCCATCTACGGCGGCGGCGGCGTGCTCGACCCGAAGGCCAGCAAGGTGAGCCCGTACCTGGGCGCCACCTGGGACGTGACCCAGGACACGCTGGCCTACGTGTCGTGGTCGGACATCTTCCAGAGCGCCGACCAGAGCGACATCCACGACAACATCCTGGCGCCGGTGCGCGGCGTCAACCTCGAGACCGGCATCAAGTCGGACTGGCTGGATCGCAAGCTTCTCACCACGTTCGCGCTGTACCAGGCGCAGGAGAACGGCCTGCCCACCTATGGCGGCATGATCGGCGACAAGTACTGGTACTTCGCGCAGGACACCAGGTCGCGGGGCTTCGAGGCGGAGGCCACCGGCAAGCTCGGCGCCGACGCCAAGGTGACGCTGGGCTTCGCGCACGTCACCTTGACGGGCCCGGACGGCCACGACGCCGCGCCCTGGGTACCGCGCAACACCGCCAAGGCACTGTTCAGCACGCGCGTGGCCGCGTTGCCCGCCCTGCGCGTGGGCGTGGACGGCCGCTGGCAGTCCGCCGTGCAGAACGGCGCGCGCCAGGGCGCCTACACGGTGGCCGACGTCTTCGCCTCCTGGGAGCTCACGTCCAAGGCCACGCTGCGGCTGAACATCGACAACCTGTTCGACAAGAAGTACATCACCGGCGTCGAGTACGGCGGCTTCTACGGCGCGCCCACCAACGGCGGGATGTCGCTCGAGTACAAGCTCTGACGGCTATCCTGCGAGCCAGCCCATGATCATCGCGCCCGCCCACACACCCTCGTCTTCCGCGCGGCGACGCCTCGCCATCGTTTCCCGTGTCGTCGCCGCCCTCGGCGGCGGGTGGGTGTTCGCGTGGGGCTTCGTCATGCTGGCGCTGGCGCTGGGGCGGCGCGCCGGGCTGTCGTATGCCGGCGCGCAGACGCTGGCCTGGCTGCTGGTGTTCCCGGTGTACGCCACCGCCGTCTGCGGGTCGTTCGCCGCATCCAGCGGCGCGCGGGTGTGGGCGGTGCTGGCGGGCGGCGGCCTGGCGATGACGGGCGCCGGCTGGTGGCTGATGCGCGTTGGGGCCTGACGCGATGTTCCCGAACTTCCGCCTCTCGATGACGTGGCTGCACACGTGGTTCGGCCTCGTGCTGGGCTACGTGCTGATCGTCGTGTTCTTCTTCGGCACGCTGTCGGTGTTCGACCGCGAATTCGACCGCTGGGCGATCCCGCAGACGCGCTTCGCGCCGCAGCCCATCCCGTCGTTCGACGCGATGCTGCGCCCGATCTTCGACCACATGGCGCCCGAGCCCGCCGATCTGGAGGCGCTGCGCCGGCGCAGCGGCGGCACGCTGCCCAAGCTGACGCCCGTCGAATGGACGGCCTACACCACGCATCGCGACCCGGTGCTGTCGCTGTACACGGAATACGCGGTGGGCAACGACGCCGACAAGCCCGACGAAGAGATCTACGCACACGCCACCATCGACCCGCGCGACGGCCGTCAACTGGCCGGCGACCCGCTCAAGATCGGCAGCGAGTTCTTCTATCCGATGCACATCGGCCTGCACCTCACGTGGATGGGCGTGGGCTACTGGATCGTGGGGCTGTCGGCGCTGGCGATGCTTTGCGCGCTCGTCTCAGGCGTGGTGATCCACCGCCGCCTCTTTCGCGAGTTCTTCACGCTGCGCCCGCGCAAGCACGTGCAGCGCAGCACGCTGGACCTGCACAACCTCACCGGCGTCGCCGCGCTGCCGTTCCACTTCTTCTTCGCGTTGACGGGGCTCACCATCTTCGCGGGCATCTACTTCCCGGTCTCGGAGACGATGCTCAAGCCGCAGGCGCAGGCGGCGCTGGTGGCCCAGGCCACCGAACGCGGCCTGCCCGCCAAGGCCGCGGGCGTGACGGCGCCGCTGGCCTCGGTGGACGCGATGGTGGCCGAGGCGCAGCGCCGCTGGGCCGCGCGCGGCATGCCCGGCGACGTCGGCATGGTGGAGGTGCAGCACGTGGGCGACCGCAACAGCGTCGTGGCCGTCTACCGCGCGGGGAGCGACCGCGTGGCGCTGCTGGGTCAGGCCATCCTCTTCGAGGGCACGACGGGGCGCGTGTTGCACGAGGAGCCGCCCGCCACCGTGGTCACCGGTATCAACGACTTCCTCACCGGCCTGCACCTGCAGCAGTTCGATCACTGGCTGCTGCGCTGGTTCTACGTGGTGGGCGGCCTCGCCGGCTGCGCCTGCATCGTGACGGGCTTCCTGTTCTTCGTGGAGAAGCGCAAGCGCCAGCACGCCAAGGTTGGCCTCGGCGGCGCACGCTGGGCCGACGCCTTCGCCGTGGCCACGGTCACCGGCATGCTGGGCGCGACGCTGGCGATGCTGGTGGCCAATCGCCTGTTGCCCGACGAACTGGTGGGCCGCAACGAATGGGAGCAGCGCGTGTTCTGGGGCGCGTGGCTCGTCGCCTTGCTGCACGCCGCCTGGCGCAGCGCGCCGATCCGACTCGGCAAGGCATCGCCGGCCTGGCACGAGCAGTGCGTCGGCGTGGCCGTGCTGGCCCTCGCGGCCGTCCTGCTCGACGCCGTGACCACCGGCGACCACC
>JACMOG010000285.1 GCA_014378125.1 Vitreoscilla sp.
ATCGTCCAGAAGTGCGGGTCGGCCAGCGGGATGTCTACCGACTGCAGGGCCAGCGCATGGCTCATCTGGCGCCAGTCGGTGGGCACCATGTTGGTGGCGGTGGGCAGGCCCGTGGCGCGGCGGAACTCGGCCATCACCTCGCGCCCGGAGAAGCCGTCCTCCGCGCCGCACGGATCTTCCGCGTAGGCCATCACGCCGCGCATGTCGCGCATCAGGCGGATCGCGTCCTTCAGCAGCCAGCCGCCGTTCGGATCCAGCGTGACGCGCGCCTGCGGGAAGCGCTCGTGCAGCGCCACGAGCGCCTCCACCTCGTCCTCGCCGCGCAGCACGCCGCCCTTGAGCTTGAAGTCGTTGAAGCCGTAGCGCTCGCGCCCGGCCTCCGCCAGGCGCACGATGGCGTCGGGCGTCATCGCCTTCTCGTGGCGCAGGCGAAACCAGTCGTTGTCCGCGTCCTGCTCGCGCGCATACGGCAGGTCGGTCTTGTCGCGGTCGCCCACGTAGAACAGGTAGCCCAGCATCTCGACGGCGTCACGCTGCTGGCCTTCGCCCAGGAGCGCGGCAACGGGCACCTCGAGGTGCTGTCCCAGCAGGTCGAGCAGCGCCGATTCGATGGCCGTGACGGCGTGGATCGTGGTGCGCAGGTCGAAGGTCTGCAGCCCGCGTCCGCCGGTGTCGCGATCCGCGAACGTCTGCTGGATCCGTGCGAGCAGGCCCTGGTGGGCGCCAATGGCCTGGCCGACGACGAGCGGGCGCGCGTCCTCCAGCGTCTGGCGGATCTTCTCGCCACCCGGCACCTCGCCGACGCCGGTGCGTCCGGCGGAGTCGGTCAGCAGCAGCAGGTTGCGCGTGAAGAACGGGCCGTGCGCGCCGCTGAGGTTCAACAGCATGCTGTCACGGCCGGCCACCGGAATGACGGTGAGCGACGTGACGACGGGGGTGGATGGACTCGACATGGGGTCTCCTGGGGAAGGCACCCGCGTGCTGCCGAGCAGCGGCGGAGGCGATCCTGTTGTATGTTGTACGATGACTTGGGCGAACTATCTCCCAGGCCCAGGCATCGTTCAACCGGGGGCTTATACGTAGTGCAACTTGCACCATCGCCGTCATAGTTGTACGATGACTGATAAGTTTTAGCCATCCTTTCACAGCTTCAGCGAGTCCCCCATGTCGCCTCAAGAACTCAAGACCGCCCTCGGATCGGGCCTGCTGTCGTTCCCGCTGACGGACTTCGACGCCAATCTCGACTTCGCGCCCAAGCCGTTCGCCGACCGGCTGGAATGGCTGCAGCCCTACGGCGCCACGGTGCTGTTCGCCGCGGGCGGCACCGGCGAGTTCTTCTCGCTCGAGCCCGAGGAATACGGCCGCGTGGTGAAAGTGGCGCTGGACACCTGCCGCGGCCGCACGCCCATCGTGGCGGGCGCCGGCGGCGGCACCACGCTGGCCATCAAGTACGCGCAGGAGGCCGAGCGCCTCGGCGCGCAAGGCATCCTGCTGCTGCCGCACTACCTCACCGAAGGCAGCCAGGACGGCCTGGTCGCGCACATCACGGCGGTGTGCAAGAGCGTGAAGATCGGCGTGGTGGTCTACAACCGCGGCGGCTGCAAGCTGACGCCGGCCAGCCTGCAGGTGCTGGCCGATCGCAACCCGAACCTGGTCGGGTTCAAGGACGGCGTGGGCGACATCGAGAAGTTCGTGGCCATCCGCCAGACCCTCGGCGATCGCTCCACCTACCTGGGCGGCCTGCCCACCGCGGAGGTGTTCGCCGGCGCGTACAACGCGATGGGCTGCCCCGTCTACTCGTCGGCCGTCTTCAACTTCATCCCGAAGACCGCGATGGACTTCTACCAGGCGCAGGTCGACGGCGACACCGCCACCACCAACCGCCTGATCCGCGACTTCTTCCTGCCCTACATCGCGCTGCGCAACCAGGGCGAGGGCTACGCGGTGTCGATCGTGAAGGCGGGCGCGACCATCGTCGGCCACACGGCCGGCCCGGTGCGGCCGCCGCTGTCCGAGCTCAACGCGCCGGAGGTCGATGCGTTGGCCACCCTCATCTCCAAGCTGGGTCCGCAGTAAGCGACCACGGAAGGCCTGCCATGTTCAAGAATCTCATCAACGGCGAGTGGGTGGACGGCGTACGTGCCGCGCGCAACGTCAATCCGTCGGACACCGCCGAACTGGTCGGCGAGTACGCGCAGGCCGACGCCGACCAGACGCGCCAGGCGATCGAGTCCGCGCGCCGCGCGTTCCCCGCGTGGAGCCTGAGCACGCCGCAGCAGCGCTTCGACATCCTCGACGCGGTCGGCACCGAGATCCTGGCGCGCCGCGCCGAGCTCGGCGACCTGCTGGCGCGCGAGGAAGGCAAGACGCTGCCGGAGGCCATCGGCGAGGTCCAGCGCGCCGGCGACATCTTCAAGTTCTTCGCCGGCGAGGCGCTGCGCCCGGGCGGCGAGACGATGCCGTCGTCGAGATGGGCGGCAAGAATCCGATGATCGTGCTCGACGATGCCGACCTGGGCGTGGCCA
>JACMOG010000286.1 GCA_014378125.1 Vitreoscilla sp.
GAAGTGCGCGCCGCTGACCACGAAGACCTTGCGCTCGCCGGCACCACCAGCGCGCACCGCGGCGCGGATGGCGTCGGCGGCCTCCTGCGCGCGCAGCGGCTCGTCGCCATGCACCATGTAGACGTCGCGCAGGCCGCGGGCCAGGTGGTCGGCCAGCTGCTCGGGCCGCACCTGCATGTCAGCGGCCCGCCGCCTGCGAGGCGGCCCACTCGACGGCCGATACCGCAGACGCGGCCGAAGCCGGCGCCAACGCCGCCGACGCGGCGCGCGCGGCCTGCACGTGCGCCGCGGGACCGGTGGGATTGCCCACGGCAGACAGCACGCGCACCAGCTGGTAGGCCATGTCGGACTGCATGTCGCGGTACAACGCCTTCAGCTCGGTGTCCTTGGCCAGCGCGTCCTTCTCGTCGAAGGTCATGTCGCGGAAACGCTCGAGGTCGGCCAGCGGCAGCAGCTCGAGCCCGTTGGGATCGAGCACGCGGTAGCGCAGCTTCACGTGCAGCTCCAGCTCGCGCACCTGGCCGAAGGCGGTGGAGGCTTCCACGGTGGTCTTCTGCGTGTCCTCGATGGCCTCGATCACCACCTGCGACTCGAGCACGCTGGGCGCGATGTGCGCCGATGACGGCAGCGCGCGCCGGATCTCGTCGGCCATCGTCGATCGGTCGCCGAAGCCCGACAGCGCGATGCGCTCGTAGCTCAGCGACTGCGCCACGCGCCGGTGGAAGCCGCAGGCCGCGAGCGAGGCCGCACCGACAACGACCAGCGTGGCCAGCGCCAGGCGGCGGCGAAGGGGCGGGAGCGTGCGCATGCGGACCTCAGACCACGACGTTGACGAGACGACCCGGCACCACGACGACCTTCTTCGCGGGCTTGCCTTCCATCCAGCGTTGCGCCTCGGGCGACGCGAGCGCGATGGCCTCGATGGCGGCCTTGTCGGCGCTGGCCGGCACGCGCACGCTGCCGCGCGTCTTGCCCAGCACCTGCAACACCAGCTCGAGCTCGTCCTGTACCAGCGCGGACTCGTCGCCCGCGGGCCAGCCGGCGTCGAGCAGCTGCCGGCCCTTGGCGGCGTAGCCGAGGTCCGTCCACAGGCCTTGCGCGATGTGCGGGCAGGCCGGGTACAGCGCGCGCAGCAGCACCGAGAAGCCTTCGCGCAGCACCGCGGCCGTGCCGGCGCTGCCGTCGACCGCGAAACCCTCGAGCGCATTCAGCAGCTTCATCGCGCCGGAGACGACGGTGTTGTATTGCATGCGCTCGTAGTCGTAGGTGACCTGCCTGAGCAGCACGTGCACCTCGCGCCGCAACGCCTTGGCCGGCGCGCTGAGTTCGCGTGCGCCGACGGTGTCGGCCGCACCCTTGATGAGGTCGGAGTTCTTCGCGCCGAAGCCCCACACGCGCTTGAGGAAGCGATGCGCGCCTTCGACGCCGGAGTCGTTCCACTCGAGCGTCTGCTCGGGCGGCGACGCGAACATCACGAACAGGCGCGCGGTGTCGGCGCCGTAGCGATCGATGAGGGCCTGCGGGTCGACGCCGTTGTTCTTCGACTTGGACATCGTCGTCATCTCGTACTCGACCGGCGAGCCGTCGGCCTTGAGCTTCCAGCTCGTGGCCACGCCCTTGTCGTTGAGCACCGCCTCGACGTCGTGCTCCCAGAAGTAGTTCTTGCCGGCGTCGGCCGGCTTCTGGAAGTAGGCGCCCTTGAGCACCATGCCCTGCGTGAGCAGGTTCTTGAACGGCTCCGAGAAGTTGATGAGCTTCAGGTCGCGCATGACCTTGGTCCAGAAGCGCGCGTACAGCAGGTGAAGGATGGCGTGCTCGATGCCGCCGATGTACTGGTCCATCGGCATCCAGTAGTCGGTGCCGGCGCCCACCATCTGCTGGTCGTTCTTCGGGTCGCAGTAGCGCATGAAGTACCACGACGAGTCGACGAACGTGTCCATCGTGTCGGTCTCGCGGCGCGCGGGCTTGCCGCACTTCGGGCACGCCACATTCAGGAAGGCGGCGTGCTTGTTGAGCGGATTGCCGGAGCCGTCGGGGATCAGGTCGTCCGGCAGCACCACGGGCAGGTCGGCCTCGGGCACGGGCACCACGCCGTCGACGTCGCAATGGATGATGGGGATGGGCGTGCCCCAGTAGCGCTGGCGGCTGACGCCCCAGTCGCGCAGGCGCCAGGTGGTTTTCTTCTCGCCCAGGCCGGCGGCGCCGACCAGGTCGGCCACGCGCGACACGGCCTCCTTGGTGCCGAAGCCGTCGAGCGCGCCGGACTCGATGCACGTGCCGCGCTGCTTGTCGCCGTACCACTCCTGCCACGCGTCGGTGGAGAAGGTCTCGCCGGGAACGCTCACCACCTGCTTGATGGGCAGGCCGTACTTCCTGGCGAACGCGAAGTCGCGCTCGTCGTGCGCGGGCACGCCCATGACGGCGCCGTCGCCGTAGCTCATGAGCACGTAGTTGCCCACCCACACCGGCACCTGCGCGCCCGTGAGCGGATGGATGACCGTCAGCCCGGTGGGCAGGCCTTCCTTCTCCTTGGTGGCGAGCTCGGCCTCGGTGGTGCCACCGGCCTTGGCGGCCTCGATGAACGCGTTCAACGCGGGGTTGCCCTTGGCGGCGTGCGCGGCGAGCGGGTGCTCGGGCGCGACGGCGCAGAAGGTGACGCCCATGAGGGTGTCGGCGCGCGTGGTGAACACCCAGAGCTTGCCGTCGCCGATCAGGCCGCCGGTGTCGTCGTGGATGGTGTGCGGGAACGCGAAGCGCACGCCCTCGCTCTTGCCGATCCAGTTTTCCTGCATCAGGCGCACGCGTTCGGGCCAGCCCGAGAGGTATTCCGGGTCTTCGGGATTGGTGACGGCCGACAGCAGTTCCTCGGCGTACTTCGTGATGTTGAGGTAGTAGCCGGGGATCTCGCGCTTTTCGACCGGGGCACCCGAGCGCCAGCCGTGGCCGTCGATCACCTGCTCGTTGGCCAGCACGGTCATGTCGACCGGATCCCAGTTGACGATCTGGGTGCGGCGCTCGGCGATGCCGGCCTCGAGCATCTTCAGGAACAGCCACTGGTTCCACTTGTAGTACGTCGGGTCGCAGGTGGCGACCTCGCGCGACCAGTCGATGGCCAGCCCCATGGCCTGCATCTGCTCCTTCATGTGGGCGATGTTGGCGTAAGTCCACTTGGCCGGCGGCACCTTGTTCTTGATGGCGGCGTTCTCGGCGGGCAGGCCGAAGGCGTCCCAGCCCATGGGCATCAGCACGTTCATGCCCTTCATGCGCAGCTGGCGCGCGAGCATGTCGTTGATGGTGTAGTTGCGCACGTGCCCCATGTGCAGCTTGCCGCTGGGGTAGGGCAGCATCGAGCACGCGTAGAACTTCTCGCGGCTGGCGTCTTCGCTCACGCGGTAGGCGTCGGTGGCGCGCCAGTGCGCCTGGGCGGCGGCTTCGACCTCGGAGGGGACGTACTTTTCGTTCATGCCCCGATTGTAGGAGGGGCGGGCGCCCGGCGCCCCGCGCCGGGACGCTACATTCGCGCATGTCCTCCACCCGCCACGCGATGCCGCGCCTGAAGTCCCTCGCCCTGCTGGCGTTCGCGCTGGCCGGTGCCCTGCCCGCGCACGCCGCCGCCGACGATCCGGAATGCGGCGCCGCCGAGCTGGCCGTGCTCGGCCGCGAACTGCGGATCGACCACTTCGTGCCGGGCCCGGCCGACTTCGGCCAGGACGCCAACGGCGTGGTGGTGGCCTCCAGCTGCCGGAAGTCGCCCGACGATCCGCGCCTCACGCTGGCGGCGGTGGCGTGGGACGCGCACGCGGAGGATTCCAAGGCGCTCGTCGTGGCGGTGATCGACGCGTCTGCATCGCTGGCGCTGCTGAAGGACGAGATCGGCGAGGACGCCGCCACCCAGGTGACGAGCGGCAGCCTGCGCCTGGACACCGCGCCCTACAGGCTGGCGCCCGACGTGCGCGCGTTCGGCGTGGACGTGCTTCCCGCCGACGCCAGCTGCGGCGATGGCGGTTCCGGCGCGTCGCGCACGCTCTATGTCCGCGAGGGCAAGGCGCTGCGTCCCGTGCTGCAAGGCCTGACCATGAGCGAGTACCGTTACGTGCGCGGCAACCAGGCGCGCTGCGTGTCCGACCCGCGGCAGGCGGAGACCGCGATCGTCGAGGACTTCAAGGTCAGCATCGGCCTGGGGGTTCCCGGCAAGGGGGGCTGGCGCGACCTGGTGCTCACCGGCACGTCGAAGCGCAGCGACCACAAGCCCGGTCGCAGGCCCTTGCATGTGCACGTGCGATACGGCGGCGGCGGCTATCCGCTGGACACGTTTCAGCAAGCCTGGACGGCTTGGCGCAAGTAACCGGTTGGCCCTGCCCATTGCGTCTGGTTACCGCGCCCGGGTGGACGCGGATCGCCCGGGCACGCGATGATCGCCGCTCGACGGTGAGACGGGCCCGACCGCGAGGCCCGGACCGCGAGAACCGGGAGTGGAGAACATGAAGTCGTTGAGGAAAGCCGCCCTGCACGCGGCGTACGTCGGGGCGCTTTGCGCGAGCGCCTCGGGCTGCCTGGCCGCCAGCGAGCACGAGCAGGCCGTCGGCGCCCAGGTGGAGCAGCTGTGCGACGCGCGCACGCTCGCCACGCTGGGCCGCTACGTGAAGGTGGACAACTTCAGGGAGCCCGCGCTGGGCCACGACGCCGACGCCAGCGCCATGGTGGCGGCTTCGGCCTGCCGCGCGGCCCCGGCGTACGGCGGTCGCCTGGCCGCGGTGGCCTACCGCGCGGGCCACCAGGACGACCTGCTGCTGGTGATCGCCCTGGTCGACGGCGCCGGCCACGTGGGCCCGGCCTTCAAGGGCAACCTCGACAGCGATCCGAACGTGAAGATCGTATCGGGCAGCCTGTGGTTGGACACCGCCGCCTACGACCTCGCGCCCGGCGCGCGCGCGTTCGGGCTCGACATCACCACCGGCCTGCAGCGCGGATGCGTCGCCGGCGGATCGGGCGCCCGCCGCAGCCTGTTCGTGAGCCAGGGGCGCTTCATCCGGCCGGTGCTGCAAGACCTGCCGATGTCGGAATGGAACCTGGTCCAGCGCGGTCGCTCGGCCTGCACCGACAGCGGCGCGCCCGACCTCACCATCACCGAGAACTTCTCGGCCACGCTGGGCCTGGCGCCCACGTCCACCCGCGGCTACCGCGACCTGGTGGTGACGGGCACCGCCGCGCGCGACGACGGGCACGTCGACGAGCGACCGGTGCTTCGCACCGTGCTCAAGTGGGATGGCCGGGTGTACTCCACCGACGAACAGCAGCGGGCATGGACGGCCTGGCGCCAGTAAATACAGGGGTCTGGCCCTTCAGGGCCAGACCCCTCACTTCAGGGGCTGCGCGATGAACCCGATGTGCGTAAGTCCCGCCTCCTGCACCAGCCCGATCAGCTCGGCCACGCGGCCGTAGGGCACGCTCTGGTCGGCGCGCAGCAGCACGTCGGGCTGCGGCTGGCGCGTGGCGGTCTGCTTGAGGGTGCGCACGAGGTCGTCGCGCGTGACCACGTCGTCGCCCACGTGCAGGCGGCCGTCGGCCGTGATGCCCAACGCCAGCGTGGCGCCGCCATCGTTGGTCTTGGCGGCGGTGACCTTGGGCAGCTCCATCTTGAGGCTGGAGGTCATCAGCGGCGCGGCGATCATGAAGATCACCAGCAGCACCAGCATGACGTCGATCAGCGGCGTCATGTTGATGTCGCTCATCGGCTGCGGCGTGGGGCTGCGCTCCAGGCGTCCGAAGGCCATGGCTCAGCGCGCGCCGGCGTCCAGTTGCATCTCGCGCAGGTCGTGCGCGAAGCCCTCGAGCTCGGCCTCGCAGCCGGCCACGCGCTTGCCGAAGATGTTGTACGCCAGCACCGCGGGGATGGCGACGGCGAGGCCCGCGGCGGTGAAGATGAGCGCCTCGCCCACGGGGCCGGCGATCTTGTCGATGGTGACGCCGTTGCCCTCGGCCATGCCGCCCAGCGCGTGGAAGATGCCCCACACGGTTCCGAACAGCCCGATGAAGGGCGCGGTGGAGCCGGTGGACGCCAGCACCACCTGCCCGTACTGCAGCTGCGCCAGGCCGGCGTGCAGCGCGTCGCGCAGGCGGCGCGTGAGCTGCGAATCGGCGTGGCCCTTCGCTTCGAGCGTGCCCCCGGAGGGTGTGGCGACGGCCGCAGCCAGCAGCGGGACGAGCGCGCCTTCGCGGTCGAAGGCGGTGAGTGCGTCGCGGCCGGCATCGAGGCTCGGCGCGGCCCAGAACGCCGGCACTGC
>JACMOG010000287.1 GCA_014378125.1 Vitreoscilla sp.
GACGAAGTCCATGGTCTGGCGCCCGTCGCCCAGGATGAGTGGCGGTGGGCCGGCGGCGATGCGGTCCATCCAGCGGATGAGGACTTCGGTGTACTTGCCGTGCAGGTCCATGCGCGGGCCGTACACGTTGAAGTAACGCAGGGCCACGTAGGGGAGGCCGTGCATCGACTTGTAGGAGCGCAGCAGGCCCTCCAGCATGACCTTGCTGGTGCCGTACCAGGTCTGGTTGTTGTACGGGTGGTGGTCTTCGTTCGTGGGAAAGCTGTCGGCCATGCCGTAGATCGATGCGGACGACGCCGCGACGATCTTGCGCACGCCGGCCCGCTGGGCGGCGTCCACCACGTTGAAGGTGCCGTCGCACATGGTCTGCAAGGCGGCGCGCGGCTCCGCGGCGCACGCGGTGATGCGCAGGGCGGCCATGTGGATCACGGCGTCCATGCCGTCGACGGCACGGCGGACGGTGTCGGGATCGCAGATGTCGCCCTGGACGAAGCTCACGCGCGGATCGTCGAGCGCCGCTTCCATGTTGGCCGACGTGCCCCGGACGAGGTTGTCCAGGATCACGATCCTGGCCGGCGAGTGGTCGCGCAGCAACTGGTCGATGGTGGTGGAACCGATCAGACCGGCGCCGCCGGTGACCAGGATTCGGGTTCCGTCAATTTTCATGGGAAGGACTCTCAGTTCTTGTTCGGGCAGGCCAGCGTCGCCGAGCCGGCTGGCCTGCGGATTCAGCGTGCGCCGCTGCAGCGCAATACGACGATGACGGTCCGGGCGAGGATCTTCAGGTCCAGCGCCAGGGAACACTGGCGGATGTAGCGCAGGTCCATGCGCACCATCTCGCTGAAGGTGACGCGGCTGCGGCCCTCGACCTGCCACAGCCCGGTGATGCCGGGCTTGCCCACCAGGATCCGGCGCAGGTGCCAGGGCTCGTAGTGCGCCGCTTCGTACGGGATGGGCGGCCGGGGCCCGACCATGCTCATGTCGCCCTTCAGCACATTGAACAACTGGGGCAACTCGTCGATGTTGGTCATCCGGATGAGCCTGCCGATGCGAGTCACCCGCGGGTCGCCCTTGATCTTGTACGATGCCGCGTCGGTGTCCGCGGTCGGTGCGGCGCCTTCGCCTCCGCGGATCAGGTTGGCGACGAACTCGCGATGGATCTTGTCGTCGACGTTGACCACCATCGAGCGGAACTTGTAGAAGCTGAACGGCGCGCCGCCCTGGCCCAGGCGCTGCTGGCGGAAGATGATCGGGCCGCGCGAAGTGATCCGCACGATCAGTGCCACGGCGAGCATGAGAGGCCCGAAAACGGTCAGCGCGATGCAGGCGAGGACGATGTCGAGCGATCGCTTGAAGAGGTAGGTGCCGTTCTGGTCGAGCGGGGGCGTCGGCTTGAACAGCCGGAACGCTTCGGTTGCCGACGCGCTGCCGGCCAGGCTCTCGAACAGGTGGTCCGGGAAGGTGGCGGTGGCGGCAAGGACCGGCATCTCGGACACCACGGGCGTGAGCTTGGCCACGAGCCCCTGCGCGCCCTCCGCATCGGTATCGGGGCACAGGACCACGAGCGCGTCGGTGCTGACGTGACCGAGGAAGTCGGTCTCGCGCATGGAGCATTGCAGGATGGCGAGCAGGCGCTCGAAATGCACGGTGTCGCCCGCGCCACCGCCGATGGCATAGCGCACGACCGAGAGCGGGGCGCCGGAGCGCTCCGAGCGGCGCATTTCCCTGTGCACTGCCTGGGCGAAGCCATCGTCGCGCAGGACGCTGTCCTGCCATTGCGCCGACGCCGCCGCCGGCGTCATCCGCGCGCTGCCGCGCCTCGGCTTCTGGTGGGCCGAACCTCCAGGATGGCGGGCGTGGTGACGCTCTTCGTGTGCCTTGTAGGCGCCGACGAATGCCCCTGCCCCGCCTGTCTCCGCAATGATCACGGGCGTGGAACCGCCGTCGTTGCTCATGGCTATCAACCCTCATCGATCTCGATCGGCGTCCCGGATCGCAGTGGATCCGGATGACGCTGACTCGGTTTGCGATCCGGGCGTTTGTGAACACGCCTGTTTTTGTTTGTAACGCAGGGTGCCACGCAAGGACGGATGCAGGCAATGCCCAAGTTCCCGCCTCCCCCTAAGTTTCGGGTGACCCCATTTCGGGGATATCGTCAATAGCGCCACGCATGCAAGACTGTTAGAAATTGAAAGCAAGACGACCCCCAATGGGTGGGCCGCCGGAGGGTGTGCGTGAGCAACACAATGGTTGTGACGTTTGGCAGGAACTGTCGCGTCGTCTGGCGGCGGCGCTGGCTTGCGCTGTCGGTGTCGGCAGCCGTCGGCGTGTGTTCGGCCATTGCGATCACGATGTTCCACGATCGCTACCTGGCCACGGCACGGGTCTACGTGAACACGCAGACGGTGCTCAAGCCTCTGATGCAGAACCTCACGTTCCAGCCAGACATCGACCAGCAGGTCAGCATGCTGGCGCGAACCCTCATCTCTCGACCCAACGTGGAGAAGCTGGCGGCCGATCCCTCGCTGGAGCTCGATGGGGGCGACGCCGGCGAGCGCGATCGTCTCGTCTCGAGGCTGATGGCCGACATCAAGGTCGTCCCGGTGGGCAGCGGCAACCTCTACGATCTCTCCTACCGCGGTACCAGCCCGGAGAGGGCGCGTCGCCTCGTCGCCGCCACCGTGGGCCTGTTCGGCGTCTCCGGCGCCGGCGAGAAGAAGCGCGACTCGCAGGAGGCGCGCAGCTTCATCGACGAAC
>JACMOG010000288.1 GCA_014378125.1 Vitreoscilla sp.
CCGGCCGTCCAGGCCGGATTCAAGGCGCACGTGCGGAGTCGAGCCAAGTGCATGCCAGTCGCTCCGCAGCGCGGGCACCCGACCCGCGCGAAGCGTCCACCCTCACTTTAGAAGCGAAGTCACCAGGAACACCAAGAACACCAGGCAAAGCATCGAACCAGCACCTTCGCCGTCAGCCCCCACCAACCTCACGACCTACACTGGCGGCCGATCCGACCTCGACAGCCCCATGCCGCCGCGCCCGCCCGAACCTCCCGAATCCGACGACGGCCCCACGGCCGCCGAGGCCGCCTCGCACGCGCGCGCGCTGCGCGGGGCCGCGAAGCTGGCCACCGAGGCCACCACGGGCCTCACCGATCTCATCGAGGCGGTGCATGCGCGCATCGCCAGCGTGCCCGGGCTGCCGGGGCCGGCCCAAGGCCGCACGCGGGGCGTCACGGGGCTGGTCTACAAGACCGTGCGCGGCGTCACGCGCGCGGTGGGCGGCAGCGTCGACACCTTGCTGGGCGCACTGTCGCCGATGCTCGCGCAGCGTGCTGGCGCCGGCACCGACCTCGACCCGTCCGCCCTCCCGTCCCCCGGGCGCGAAGCGCTGCTGGCCGCGCTCAACGGCGTGCTGGGCGACCACCTGGCGCGCACCGCCAATCCGCTGGCCATCCGCCTGGCGTTTCGCCATGGCGGACGCGCGTTGCCGATTCTGCGCGAGGCGCTCGCGGCCGCGCTGCCCGAGGCCACGGGGCGTCCGCTGGTGCTGATCCACGGCCTGTGCATGAACGACCTGCAATGGCGCCGCTCGAATGGCCACGACCACGGCACGGCGCTGGCCCAGGCGTTGGGCTTCACGCCGGTCTGGCTGCACTACAACAGCGGCCTGCACGTGTCCACCAACGGCCGCGCGCTGGCCAACCAGCTGGAGCAATTGCTGGCGCAGTGGCCGCATCCGGTGGAACGCTTCGCGATCGTGGCGCACAGCATGGGCGGGCTGCTCGCCCGCAGCGCGCTGCACTACGGACGCGCCGCCGACCACCACTGGCCGCATCGGCTCGATGACCTCGCCTTCCTCGGCCCGCCGCACCACGGCGCCCCGCTGGAACGCGCCGGCCAGGACATCGACACGCTGCTCAGCGCCACGCCCTACGCCGCGCCGTTCGCGCGCCTGGCCAGGCTGCGCAGCGCGGGCATCACCGACCTGCGCCATGGCAACCTGGTCGACGAGGACTGGAAAGGCGGCGACCGGTTCGAGGGCGCCACCGATCGGCGCCAGGCGATTCCGCTGGCCGCCGGCCCGCGCCACTACGCGATCGCCGGCACCCTCGCGCAGGCAGAAGGCGACCCCAAGGGCAAGCTGCTGGGCGACGGCCTGGTGCCGGTGGCCAGCGCGCTGGGCAAGCACCGGCTCGCCAAGCGCACCTTGAAGTTCGTGCCAGGACACCAGCGCGTATTCGAGCAGGTCGGCCACATGAAGTTGCTGTCCGAGCCTGCCGTCTTCGAACAACTGCGTGACTGGCTACGCCACTGAGCGCTCAGCCAGCCATTTCAAGGTGGCCTCCGAGTCGCCGATCAGCTTGCCGTTCACGAACACCTGGGGCGTGGTCTGCGCGCCCGTGATCGCCCGCAACGCTCGGGCGCGCTGGAGCGGCGGCAGCGCGATCTCCGTGAACGCGACGCCGGCCTCGTCCAGCGCCGCCTTGGCCCGCGCGCAGAACTCGCAGCCCTCGCGGCTGAGCATCGCCACCTCGTCGGGCTTGCCGGCCTTCGGATCCAGGTACTTCAGCATCGTGTCGGCGTCGGACACCTCGAACGGATCGCCCGGCTTGTCGGGCTCCACGAACAGCTTCTCGATGACGCCGTCGCGCACCAGCATCGAGTAGCGCCACGAGCGGGCGCCGAAGTTCAGGTCGCGCTTGTCCACAAGCATGCCCATGCCGCGCGTGAACGCCGCGTTGCCGTCGGGCAGCAACTGGACCTTGTCGGCCGACTCGTTGCGCCCCCATTCCTGCATCACGAACGGATCGTTGACCGAAACGCAGGCGATCTCGTCGACGCCCAGCCTATGGAACGTCGGAGCCAGTTCCTCGTAGCGCGGCAGGTGCATGGACGAGCAGGTGGGCGTGAACGCGCCCGGCAACGAGAAGACGATCACGGTGCGGCCCTTGAAGATCTCGTCGGTGCTGCGTTCGGCCCAGCGCGCGCCGTCGCGCAGCCGGAACGTGACGTCGGGCACGCGCTGGCCCTCCTTGCGGGCGTCGGGGCCGGGGGCGGTGCCCAGGTTGCAGCAAGTGTCGTCGGTCATCGGGAAGCTCCAGGGTGCGAATCCCTGCCGCCAGCAAGCGCCATGCCGCACCGTGGTTCGCATGCTGAACCCCCAATTGCACGACAAGCGGCCCATCGCCAGCAAGGATTGCTGCGACGCAGCACAATGAGTGGAACCCTTTCCGTTCGCGAGCCGCCGCCCATGAATTCTGTCTTGCCCGCCCTCGCCTCCGCCGCGCCGCCCACGCCGGACGCCGCCGCACGCGAGCGCCATTTCTGGCCGGCGGTATGGGCGCTGGGCGTCGGCACCTTCGCCATCGGCACGGGCGAGTTCGTCATCATGGGCCTGCTGCCCGAGGTGGCGAAAGACCTGCAGGTGACCATCCCCGAGGCCGGCCACGTGATCACCGCCTACGCGCTGGGCGTGGTGGTGGGCGCGCCGGTGCTGGCGGTGCTGGGAGCCAACTGGCCGCGGCGCACGTTGCTGCTCGCCCTGATGGCGCTGTTCGCGGCCGGCAACTTCGCCAGCGCCCTCGCACCCGGCTACCTCACGATGAACCTGCTGCGCCTGATGACGGGGCTGCCGCACGGCCCCTACTTCGGCGTGGCCGCGCTGATGGCCGCGTCGCTGGCGCCGCCCAACAAGCGCGCGGGCGCGGTGGGCCTGGTGATGTCGGGTCTCACGCTGGCCACGCTGGCCGGGGTGCCGCTGGCCGCCTGGCTGGGCCAGCACTGGGGCTGGCGCGCCGCCTTCGTGCTGGTGGGCGGCATCGCCGCGCTGGCCTGCGTGCTGATCCTGCGCGGCGTGCCCGACGAACCGGCGCCGCACGGCGCCAGCCCGCTGCGCGAACTCGGCGCGCTGGCGCGGCCGCAGGTGTGGCTCACGCTGGGCATCGCGGCCATCGGCTTCGGCGGCATGTTCGCCGTCTTCAGCTACATCAAGCCGCTGCTCACCGAGGTCACCGGCCTGTCGGTGGACGCCGTGCCGCCGGTGCTTGCGCTGTTCGGCCTGGGCATGGTCATCGGCAACCTCGTGGGCGCGCGCCTGGCCGACAAGTCGCTGATGCGCACCATCGGCGCGGTACTGATGTGGAGCCTGCTGGTGCTCGCGGCCATCCCGTTCACCGCGCCGTACCCCGCCGCGATCTGCGTGAACGTGTTCCTGCTGGGCACGGTGGTGGCCATCGCGCCCGCGCTGCAGATCCGCCTGATGGACACCGCCGGCGACGCGCAGGCTCTGGCCGCGGCGCTGAACCACTCGGCGTTCAACACGGCCAATGCGCTGGGCGCCTGGCTGGGCGGCGTCGCCATCGCGGGCGGGCTGGGCTGGACGTCCACCGGCTGGGTGGGCGTGGTGCTGGCCCTCTGCGGCATGGTGGTGTTCGGTGCGTCGATCCGGCTGCAACGCCGCATGCGGGCGCGCGGCGAAGCGCACGCGTAAGTCAAGCGACGTCATCCTGCGTGCAGCGACGCTGCGCGCAGGATGACAGGATCACCGAATCTGCATCCCGCGCTCCAGCCGCTTGCGCGCCGGACTCTGCACCTCGGACTCGAGCCACAGGCAGAACTTCTTCGCCTCCGCGTCGGTCGACCTGGCCAGCACGCAGGCCAGCGCGTCGGCCGTGATGCGCCACACCCGCGGCTTGCCAGTCTCCTTTGCCTGTCCCGGCTGCAGCCGCAGCATCACGGCCTCGGAGGGCAGCGACGGCAGGAACTTGCGCACGTGGTCAGTGCTCACCCAGCACGTGGCGCGGGTGTCGATGTCGATGTCGACATGGCGCCCGCGAAATGCGTAGTAGCGCCCCTCGTAGCGTCGCAGCGCAATGCGGTTGACCCAGCGAGGGAAGGCGCCGAGCAGGTCGAGCGACGGGATCGCGCAGACGGCCAGCACCGGCATGCCGTACACGAGCCCGAACGGCCCGAACCAATGCCAGAACCCGTACAGCACGGCCACCGACACGGCGATGCCGAAGGCCAGGTTCACGAGCATCTTCGAATTCATCGATCCGCCTTGGTCGCGTGCTTGAGCAGGCCCAGGCGCCGCAGGCTCTCGGCCGTCGCGACCACCGCATCCTCGGCCGAGCGTGGCGTCCAACCCAGCTCGCGCTGCGCCTTGGCGCTGGTGGCGTTCTTGCGCTTGCCCAGTTCGGGCACCACTTGGCCCACCGACTTGTCGAACAGCGCCAGCACGCGCAGCAGCCAGTCGGGCAGCTCGCGCGTGGGCACGCGGCGCGCGTCGTCGCCAAGGCGGCGCCGCAGCATCAGGCCGATGTCGCGCAGCGACACGAACTCACCGGCCACCGCAAGGTAGCGTTCGCCGGCGGCGTCGGGGTGCGTCATCGCCATCAGGTGCAGGTCGGCGACGTCGCGCACGTCGACCACGCCGAACACCAGCCGCGGCACCGCGGGCAGCGCGCCGTCCAGCATGCGCTTGACGATCTCGATGGAGGTGGAGAAGTCGGCGCCCAGCACCGGCCCGAATATCCCCACCGGGTTCACCACGGCCAGCTCCATGTCGCCGCCCTCGCGGGCCATGAAGTCCCATGCCGCGCGCTCGGCCAGCGTCTTGGACTTCGCGTACGCCGTCACGCCCTCGCCTTCCGGCTTCGACCAGTCGTGTTCGTTGAACGGGCGATCGAGCGGCGGGTGGCCGTAGCCCACCGCCGCGAACGACGACGTCTGCACGACGCGCTTCACGTTCGCGGCGCGCGCGGCGCGCAACACGCGCAGCGCGCCCTCGCGCGCGGGCACGATCAGCTCGTCCTCGTGCTTCGGCACGTCGAGCGGGAACGGCGAGGCCACGTGCAGCACGTAGTCGCAGCCGGCGGCGGCCTCGGTCCAGCCGGCGTCCGCGGTGAGGTCGGGGACGAAGAACGAGAGCCCGTCGCCCGCGTCGGCGCCGGCGGCCTTCAGCGTGGGGCGCACCTCGGGCTCACGAGCGAGCGAGCGCACGCTGGCGCGCACCACCCAACCCGCGGCCAGCAGCTTCACGATGCAGTGCATCGCGATGAAGCCGGATCCGCCGGTGACGAGGACGGTCTGCCCGCTCACGGTTGGCTCCGGGCGAGGACGGCGAGTGGGCAATGGGTCATGGTGGCGATTCCTGCGGCGAAGTGCCGGCAGCCTACCATCGCCCGGAGGGGGCCACCACGTATCATCGGCGCCGGACCAACACCGGGTGCGGCCGCCTCGCCGTCGTGCCGATCTCACCCATGCGCTCCCGACACCTCGCCGCCTTCTCCCTCGTGACGCTCGCCGCCTGCCTGGGCCTGGCCGGCTGCGGCAAGAAGACCGGCACCGCCGCCCCGCAGGCGGCCGCGCCGGCGGCCAGCGCGGTGGTCGGCGAGTTGAAGGAGGTGCTGGCCGCGCACCGCCAGATCATCGTGCTGTTCGCCGACGAGAAGAAGCAGACCGAGGCGCAGCGCACCGCGGCCGACGACGTGGGCCAGGCGATCTTCCACGCCAACCGCGAACACGTCGACAAGGCCGAGGCCCAGTTCGCCGCCGTCGCCGGCTCGGGCGACGACCCGACGCCCGCGCTCGCCCCGGTGCTGGACTACGTGGAGAGCGATCCGTCGCTGTTCGATGCCGACCGCCTGGCGTTCCGCGACCTGCTCGCCAGCCTGCAGGCCGACGTGGCCCGCAACCAGACGCTCGGCGCGATCCGCCTGCACAAGCGCATCGGCGACGACATCGACGCGCTCGACGAGATCGAGAAGAACTACGACGCGGAGATCCGCGCGATCTTCTCCCGCTTCGAGCAGCGCGCCATCGTGCAGAAGCGCGAGCGCTGGGACGACTACGTCAAGCACCTGGGCACGCTGTACACGCGCGACCAGATCCTGAAGGCCCACGGCGTCGTGCTGCCGCCCGCGGCCGCCCCCGCGTCGCCGTCGGCGCCCGCGTCGAAGCCGCTCGCGGCCGGCAAGCCCGAGACGGGCCCCGAGATCTTCGGCACCGGCCTGCCGCCCAAGGTGGTGGCGCTCACGTTCGACGACGGCCCGCACCCGATCTACACCGCCGAGATCACGGCCATCCTCAAGCAGTACGGCGCGCCGGGCACGTTCTTCGAGGTGGGCAACAACCTCGGCAAGGTCGACGCCGACGGCACCACGCACCTGGGCAGGAACGCCGAGATCAGCCGCCAGCTGCTGGCCGAGGGCTACGTGGTGGGCAACCACAGCATGACCCACGCGCAGCTGTCGAAGAAGACCGGCGACGCGCTGAAGACCGAGATCCTCGACAACGACAAGCTGCTCAAGGCCATCGACCCCGACCGCCCGCCGCTGTTCCGCTTTCCGTACGGAGCGCGCAACGCCGAAGGCAAGGAGATCCTGGCCAAGGAGCACCTCACCTCGGTGCTTTGGAACGTCGACTCGATGGACTGGGCCGACCCGATCCCCAACTCCATCGCCGACCGCGTGATGCGCGAGATCGACAAAAACGGCCGCGGCATCGTGCTGTTCCACGACATCCACGAGCGCACCGTCAAGGCGCTGCCGCTGGTGATGAGCCGACTGGTGGCCGAGGGCTACCAGTTCGCCGGCTGGGACGGCAAGGTGTTCGCCGTGATGAAGCCGGGCGAGACGCGCGGCTTCGTCGACGTGCCGCAGGACGCATCGGGCGCCGCGCCCGCCGCGTCGGCCGCGGCGTCGATGGCCGCCGTGTCCGACACCACCACGGAGGGCGACTCCTGGGCCGTGGTGATCGGCATCGACGACTACGCGCACTGGCCCAAGCTGGGCCACGCGGTGCGCGACGCCGAGTCGGTGAAGACGTTGCTGGTCACGAAGCTGGGCTTCAAGGCGGATCACGTGATCTCGCTGCAGAACCAGTCGGCCACGCGCGCCAACGTGATGGCGGCGTTCAACGAGCAGCTGCCCAAGTCGGGCCTGAAGAAGACCGACAACCTGTTCGTGTTCTTCGCCGGGCATGGCGGCACGCGCCACCTCAGCTCGGGCCGCGACCTGGGCTACATCATCCCGGTGGACGCCGGCACCGACGACCTGGCCGGCGACGCGATCCCGATGACGGAGCTGCAGAACATCTCCGAGGCGCTGGTGGCGCGCCACGTGATCTTCGTGATGGACGCCTGCTACAGCGGCCTGGGCCTGGTCGGCGGCGGCGGCGCCAGCACGCGCAACGGCAACTTCCTGCGCGACAACGCCCACCGCGTGGGCCGCCAGATGCTCACGGCCGGCGGCGCCGACCAGATGGTGGCCGACGGCGGCCCCGGCGGCCACTCCATCTTCACGTGGACGCTGTTGCAGGGGCTGCCCGGCAAGGCCGCCCTCAACGGCGACAACATCACCACCGGCACCGAGCCCGCGGCCTACATCGCGCCGGCGGTGGCGTCGGTGTCCGCGCAGACG
>JACMOG010000289.1 GCA_014378125.1 Vitreoscilla sp.
CCGGCCGTCCAGGCCGGATTCAAGGCGCACGTGCGGAGTCGAGCCAAGTGCATGCCAGTCGCGCCGCAGCGCGGGCAGCCGACCCGCGCGAAGCGCACCAAGCCAACCAAGCCAACCAAGCCAACCAAGCACACCAAGCACACCAAGCCAACGAAGCCCACCAAGGCGCACACCAGCGCCAGGCTCCTTGCCGCTATGCTCGGGAACTTCCATCAGCACACCCTCCGCATGCGCATCGAGATCGAACCCGGCGTCCGCCTCTACTTCGACGTGGAGGGCGCGCAGCTCGTGCTCGACGGGCCCACGCTGCGCGAGAAGCCCACGCTGATCCTGCTGCACGGCGGCCCCGGCTTCGACCACTCGGCGTTCCGCACGCACTTCGGCCGCCTCGCCGACATCGCGCAGGTGCTCTACGTCGACCACCGCGGCCACGGCCGCAGCGATCGCCGGCCGCCCGAGGAGTGGACGCTGGACACCCTCGCCGACGACGTGGTGCGCCTGTGCGGCGCGCTGGGCACCGTCAAGCCCATCGTGCTGGGCCAGTCCTTCGGCGGCTTCGTGGCGCAGCGCTACATCGAGCGCCACCCTCACCATCCGTCGAAGGTGATCCTGTCCAGCACGTCGCCGCACATGAAGCAGGAGCGCAAGGAGGCGATGTTCGCGAAGCTGGGCGGGCCCGCCGCGGGCGAGTCGTGCCGGCGCTTCTGGAGCGACCCGAACCCGGCCACCTGGGACGACTACGGCGTGCACTGCCGCCACCTGTACAACACCACGCCGCAGGATCCGGACGCCGGCGCGCGCACGATCCACAACCTCGACATCCTGTTCGCCTCGGCCTCCGGCGAGCAACGCACCATGAACCTGCTGCCCGGCCTGGCCAACGCGCGCTGCCCGGTGCTGGTGATGGTGGGCGAGCAGGATCCGGTGTGCCCGGTCGAAGACGCGCGCGACATCGCCGCCGCGCTGCCGCCACGGTGGATGCAGTACCACGAGTTTCCCGGCGTCGGCCACGGCGCCTGGCGCGACGACGCCGACGCGGCGTTCGCCGAGCTGCGGCGGTTTCTCCTCGAGTGACCGAGCGTCGCTGCGAGAATGCCGCCATGAACCTCCGCACTCGCCCCGCAGACACCGTGGTGGCGCCATGAGCGCCGATTCGCGTTTCAAGCCGCCGGTGGCGGAGGTGGCCGACATCGATCCCTCGACCTCGAGCGCGCGGGCGATCGCGCTGGCGATCCCCGGCGCGCTGGCCATCGTCTGGACGTTGATCCGGCTGCCGCTCTTTTTCAGGCTGGTGGAAGTGGGCGGGATGAACCCGGCAGGCGCGCTCATCGAACTGGCCGGCATGGCCTTCCTGGCCTCCGGGCTCTGGCGCGCCTGGCCTCACGGTTTCGGCGGTCGCAAGAGCTTCGTGGCGGCCGCGACGCTGATGCTGGGCGGCATGGCGCTGTTCGGCGTCTTCGGCTGGCGCGCCGCCCTCTCGTTCGCCTTCTTCCCGTTCTACCTGGGAGCGCTGGTGTCGGTGGCCGGCATCGTGCTGGTCCGTTCGAAGGGGAAGCCCGCATGAACGCCATCTTCGAGGAAGTGACCTCCGCCGCCGACCGCGCGGTCGTCTCGGTGCAGGCCCGCGCCGGCGTCCCCCTCGACTTCTCGGTGGCCAGCCTCGCGGCCCTCGACGAGATGCTGGTGGAGGCGTCGGACTACGTGGCCGACCTCGACGAGACGGTCGTCACCGGCCTCGTGCAGCAGGTCGGCTGCTACGTGCTCGAGGTGGGTCGCCGCGCTTTCGGCGGCGAGTACTTGTGGCACGAGGAGGGCGAGCAGCCGATCCTGGTGGTGGGGGAGCCCGAGGCGCACGTCGCGCTGATGACGTGGAGCAAGGTGGTCGGCCGCCTGACGGGCGACGTCGGCGACGACATCGTGTTCTTCTTCCACGGCTTCGCCGAGAAGGCGGCCGCGCCGGAGGCGGGTACCCAGGTGCTGTTCCTCTAGCCGCCCGGCCCGCATGGTCTCCGCCGATGGCCGCGCCGTCCCCCCGGGTCACCGAAGCGATTTTCGTACGGACATCAATGGCCTGCGCGCGCTGGCCATTTGCCTGGTCGTCGCCTTCCTTGCCTGCCCGACGCTGTTGCGAGGGGGCTTCGTGGGAGTCGATGTCTTCTTCGTCGTTTCGGGTTACCTGATCTCCGGCATCGTGCTTCGCGGGCTGCAGGCGGGCTCGTTCGAATTCCTGGTCTTCTACGGGCGCCGCGCCGTCCGGATCCTGCCGGCGCTGCTGGTCGTCCTCGCGGCGACGAGTGCCTTCGGCTGGATATCGCTGTACTCGTTCGAGTTCGCGAGCCTCGGCCAGCAGTCGGTCGCCGCACTGGGCTTCGCCTCGAATCTTCTGCTGTGGAGCGAATCGGGATACTTCGACGTCTCGGCCTTGCAGAAGCCGCTGCTGCATCTCTGGTCGCTGGCCATCGAGGAGCAGTTCTACCTGCTCTTTCCGCTGACGATGTGGGTGGCCCACAGAGGGCGCATGAATCCGAAGCACGTCATCCTTGGCCTGCTGCTGCTCTCGTTCGCCCTGAACATCGAGGAGAGTTCGAGAGACCCGGTCGGCGACTTCTTCAATCCCGCCACGCGTACCTGGGAGATCCTCGTCGGGGCGTTGCTCGCGGTGCATGCGGTTCCAGTCCGGTATCCCCATGCCATGTCTGTCTGCGGAGGGCTGCTCATCCTGGGATCCGCCGTCGCATTCAACGACGCGCTCCGGTTTCCGGGGTGGTACGCATTGCTGCCGACTTCCGGCACCGCATTGCTCATCCTGGCGGGCCCGGCCAGCCTGGTCGGCGGATGGCTGTCGAGCCGCAAGGTGGGCTGGCTCGGCCTGATCAGCTACCCGCTCTATCTCTGGCATTGGCCGATCCTCTCGTTCGTCGCCCTGTTGCAGCCGGCGGGTGCACGTGGGGTCGTCACGGCCCTCGCGATGGCGGGCGCGCTGGCCCTGGCCGCGCTGACTTTCGTGGCGATAGAGCGACCGATCGCCGCGATCCGTTGGCGCCGACTGCGCCAGGGCGTCATCGCGCTGCCCTTCGCGATGCTGGCCTTGCTTGGATTCACCGCGTACGCGGGCGCCGGATATCCGGAGAGGGCGGTGTCGCTGGAGGCGCCTCTCGATGGTGACATGGCCGAGGGCGCTAAGCTGGCGGCCGGCATCGTCCAGCAAGGTTGCGACGTTCCCGTCTCGCTGCAGGCCATCTACGCTCACTGCCAGCACGACGCCAGAGGCCGGGCCAGATTCGCGTTGCTGGGGGACAGCAAGGCGGCGTCGCTCGCCCCCGGCCTGTTCGATCGGGACGTGAAGGGCGACTACTGGCTCTTCGTCGGGGGCTACATGAGAGACGGAAGCACGCCGGTACCCGTCCTGAGCGACGCGCCCGAATTCCACACGCATCAAGCCTCGCTTCGCCCGGCCCTTGCGGCGATCTCGGCGGACAGCGCCGTCCGCGTCGTCGTGCTGGCGACGGCGACGCGCTCGTTGTTCAGGTTGCCGGAGGCCGACTCGATCGCGGGGCTGGCAGGCAGCGGTGAATACCCGCAGGCCCTGGAGGGCCTGGACCGAAGCGTGAGCGTCCTGTTGAACGCTGGCAAGAAGGTCGTCCTGCTCGTCGACAACCCGACGTTCCGTGCGCCGCCCCTGTGCGTTTCGCGGACGACATCCGTTCGGTGGATCGACCGCTTGCTGAATCTCGAAGCAGGGACGTCCTCGTGCGAGATATCGCGAAGCGATCAGCTCAAGGTGTCCGCCAGGTATCGAGCGCTTCTCGATGCCGTCGTTGCCAGGCATCCGGGCCAGGTGTTCCTGTTCGACTCCCTCGATGTCCTCTGCGACCCGGTCACGACGGTCTGTTCGGCGATGGACGGCCCCCATCACCTCTATAGCTACTCCGACCACATCTCCGCATTCGCGGCGCGCAGGATCGCGCAGCGGCTCGTCCCCTTTGTCAGGGTCATTGCCGGCAGCGACTAGCCCGACTCTGGCGAGCGGCACGGCCCACGCGGTGCAGGCCGCGACGCCGCCCGCGACGTGCAGCGCCTCGC